>CANHMG010000046.1 GCA_947461795.1 Flavobacteriaceae bacterium
CAAACAATTGATTTATCTCAATTCAATAAACCAAAGAAGAAAAAGGAAGACCCGAAAATAACTCCTAACAAGCCTGGAACAACTCCTAATCCGAATTCAAACAATAATAAAAATAAAAGAAAACGAATTCCAACCAAACCAGGAGAAGTAAGACCTGCTTCTACAGGTGCACCAGGTTCAAATCCGAATAGAATATCACCAAACACAGCAGGAAATGCAGCTAATAGGAGCACAAAACCAGGATTTGTTAAAGGAAATAGACCCGCGATTATTGCAAAAGTCGAACCTACGGAAGAAGAGGTTAAAAATCAAATTAGAGAAACTTTAGAAAAACTTCAAGGTAAAGGAGGGAAATCTAAAGCTGCAAAATACAGACGTGACAAACGAGAAACACATCGTCAGAAATCAGATGATGAACAAAGATCGATTGAAGAAGGTAGTAAAACTATTAAAGTAACCGAATTTGTTACTGTGGGAGAAATTGCTATCATGATGGATGTGCCAATCACCAAAGTTATTGGAACTTGTATGTCATTAGGAATAATGGTAACCATGAATCAACGATTGGATGCTGAAACATTAACTATTGTTGCTGATGAATTTGGTTATGAAGTTGAATTTATTACTACCGAATTAGAAGATGCTATTCAAACAGTTGAAGACGCTGAAGAAGATTTATTAACTAGAGCGCCTATTGTAACCGTAATGGGTCACGTAGATCACGGTAAAACCTCTTTGTTAGATTATATTCGTAAAGAAAATGTTATTGCAGGAGAATCTGGAGGAATAACCCAACATATTGGGGCTTATGGAGTAACTTTAGATAATGGACAAAAAATTGCATTTTTAGATACACCAGGACACGAAGCCTTTACTGCGATGCGTGCACGTGGTGCACAAGTTACCGATATTGCTATTATTGTAATTGCAGCGGATGATGATATTATGCCTCAAACAAAAGAAGCAATCAGTCATGCTCAAGCGGCAAATGTTCCAATTATTTTTGCAATCAATAAGATCGATAAACCGAATGCGAATCCAGAAAAAATTAAAGAAAGATTAGCAGGAATGAATTTGTTAGTAGAAGATTGGGGTGGTAAAATACAATCTCATGATATTTCTGCAAAATCAGGAACAGGTGTTAAAGAATTATTAGAAAAAGTATTATTAGAAGCGGAAATTTTAGATTTAAAATCGAATCCTAATAAATTTGCTTCAGGTACTGTTGTAGAAGCTTTCTTAGACAAAGGAAAAGGTTACGTTTCAACTATTTTAGTTCAAAATGGAACTTTAAAAGTTGGGGATTATATGTTAGCTGGAAAACATCATGGAAAAATTAAAGCCATGCATGACGAACGTGGACATGTAGTTAAAGAAGCAGGCCCGTCAACACCAGTTTCAGTATTAGGTTTAGATGGAGCAGCAACTGCAGGGGATAAGTTTAATGTTTTTGAAGACGAAAGAGAAGCAAAAGCAATTGCAGCTAAACGAACTCAATTAATGCGCGAACAATCCGTTCGTACACAACGACATATTACTTTAGCTGAAATCGGAAGACGTATAGCTTTAGGTCAATTTAAAGAATTGAATATCATCCTTAAAGGTGACGTTGATGGATCTGTAGAAGCTTTGTCAGATTCATTCTCTAAATTATCAACCGAAGAAATTCAAATCAATATTATTCATAAAGGAGTTGGTGCAATTACCGAAACTGACGTAATGTTGGCTTCTGCTTCCGATGCAATTATTATAGGATTTAATGTTCGTCCAGCAGGGAATGCTAGACAATTGGCAGATAAAGAAGAAATCGATATCAGAAATTATTCAATTATTTACGATGCAATTGATGATTTAAAAGATGCCATGGAAGGAATGTTATCTCCAGAAATGAAAGAAGAAATTACAGGTACAGCCGAGATTAGAGAAATTTTCAAAATATCTAAAGTAGGTTCAATTGCTGGTTGTATGGTGATGGATGGAAAAATTAATAGAAATTCTAGAATACGAATTATCCGCGAAGGAGTTGTTGTTTTCACAGGAGAACTTATCGCTTTGAAACGATTTAAAGACGATGTTAAAGAAGTATCAAAAGGATATGATTGTGGAATTCAAATCAAAAATTACAACGACATCGAAGAAAGAGATATCATAGAAGCTTTCCAAGAAGTTGCTGTCAAAAAGAAGCTGAAATAGATACTGGGCAACTGAGTTGTTTTGAGTCTGATATAAAAAAAGCGTCCAAAATGGACGCTTTTTTTTATGTAATATATTTTAAAAACTCAGAAAATCAGTTTCTAATCTACTATTTATTAGGCTTAATTAAAAAAGCATTAGGATACTTTTTTTTGAGTTCAACTAAATTGCGTTCAGATTCAATTCTTGATTTGAAGTTTCCAACCCAAACTTTATAAGTAGGTGTACTAAAAACAATTGTACCATCATAATTTTTATATTCTTTCCTAAAATCAGATAATATTTTTTTGGAACTTTCACTATCGCCATTGTAAATTTGAATTTTATAACGATCGTTTACAGTAATTGAGGAATTAATTTTCCTTTTTTCATTTAAAAGTTGCTCAAATTTAGAATCTTGATTAACTGTTAAATTATTTCCTTGAGCATATAAATTCATGCAACTAAACCCTATTAATGAAGCAGTTAAAATTCCAGTTTTTAATGTTAAAATTCTCATAAAGTAGTGATTTTTATACAAATGTACTATTTCTTAAATTAAACAAAACAACAAACATTATTTAGAATTAATATAAATTGATATTTAAGAGTATTTTAAGGTTTTGAGAATAGTTCATAAATCGTATTTTTGTCCAAGTTTTCAAACAAGGTGTCTGTAAATACTGAGTTTTCAGTTAAAATCGATGCCATTTTTAGTCGATAATCATTACAAAATATGAAAAAAGTGGGTAACCATAATTCGATTTCAAGAATTTTTATTTTAAGCGCAGCATTCTTGCTTACATTTTCCTTAAATTCTATTGCTCAAAATGCTACTCCAGCTGCAGCTCCTGTAGTTGCTGCTGTTGCTGCCCCTGCTAGTGGTGCTGACCCAGTTAAAGGGAAAGAGCTTTTCAATTCAAATTGTGCAGCTTGTCATAAGCTTGATGCAAAAATGACTGGTCCTGCCTTAAGAGGTGTAGCTCAGAAGTATGAAATGGCTTGGATATACAAATGGGTGCATAATAGTTCTGATTTGATAAAATCAGGTGATGCAGCTGCTGTTAAGATCAGTACAGAATACAATGGGTCAGTGATGACTCCTTTTCCGCAATTGGCGGAAGCTGATATAGACAATATTATTGCCTATACTTCGGAACCAAAAGCAGAACCTGTTGCTTCAACAGCTACTGCTGGACCTCCAGGAACTCAAGCTGGGACAGGTGGAATTTCAAATGAAGTTATTTTAGGGGCGCTAGCTTTAGTGATGTTGATGCTCGTAGTAATGTTGTTTTTGGTAAACAATGTTCTTACTAAAGTAGCGAAATCTAACGGAATAGCTGTAGAAGGAAAAGAGCCTACCATTCCAATTTGGAAAGCCTTTGCGAAAAATCAATTCCTGGTTTTGATCACATCAATATTTTTAATTTTAGCAAGTGGTTACTTCGTATATGGTTTCTTAATGCAAGTTGGTGTTGATAAAGATTACGAACCAATTCAACCAATTCATTATTCACACAGAATTCACGCTGGCAGCAATGGAATCAATTGTAAATATTGTCACTCTTCGGCTAGAGTAAGTAAAAATGCTGGTATTCCTTCACTTAATGTGTGTATGAATTGTCATAAAAACATTGCTGAAGTATCAGATACCACTGCAACTGCAGACCATTCTAAAGCTTTTTATGATGGTGAAATTAAAAAATTGTATAATGCTGTCGGCTGGGATCAATCAAGTCAAAAATATACAGGCAAAACACAACCAGTAAAATGGGTTCGTATCCATAATTTACCAGATTTTGTTTATTTCAACCACTCTCAACACGTTACGGTTGCTGGTATAGAATGTCAAACTTGTCACGGTCCAGTTCAAACCTATGAAATTCAAAAGCAATTTGCTCCTCTAACAATGGGTTGGTGTATAGATTGTCACAGAAAAACGGATGTGAAAATGGAAGGAAATGAATACTACACTAAAATTCATGAAGAACTTTCTAAAAAATACGGTGTCGATAAACTAACTGCTGCTCAAATGGGTGGTTTAGAATGCGGTAAATGCCACTACTAATTTATTTTATTAAGAAGCTAACTATTTATATATAATATGTCATCAAACAAAAAATACTGGAAAAGTGTTGAAGAACTAAACGAAAATAGTTCTATTGTTGAGGCACTTAGAAATAACGAATTTGTTGAAGAAATTCCAACGAATGAGTTTTTGAGTGATGCTGAATCGCTTTCAAATTCTTCTACTTCAAGACGTGATTTCCTAAAGTACGTTGGATTTAGTACTGCTGCTGCAACTTTAGTAGCATGCGAAGGTCCTGTTCACAAATCGATTCCTTATGTACTTCAACCAGAACAAATCATCCCTGGCGTAGCAGATTATTATGCTACTTCTGTTTTTGATGGTTTTGATTTTGCTAATTTACTAGTAAAAACACGTGAAGGTCGTCCAATTAAAATAGACAATAATACAATGCCAGGCGCTAAGTTTGCTGCCAACGCTAGAATTCATGCGTCAGTTTTATCGATGTATGATAGTATGCGTTTGAAGCAACCAAAAATTGCTGGCAAAACCGCTACTTGGGCTGATGTTGATTCAAACATTAAGTCAGGAATAGCCATGGCTAAATCAAATGGGAAACAAGTTGTCTTGTTGACCAATACATTAGCTAGTCCATCAACTGAAAAATTGATTGGAGAATTTCTTGCTAAGAATCCAAATGCAAAACACGTTATATACGATGCAGTTTCTTCTTCAGAAACTCTAGATGCTTTTGAAATGGTGTATGGTGAAAGAGCCTTAGTCGATTACGATTTTTCTAAAGCTTCATTAATCGTTTCAGTTGATGCAGATTTCTTAGGAGATTGGCAAGGTGGAAGTTACGATTCTAGTTATTCTAAAGGAAGAATACCAAACAATGGTAAAATGTCACGTCATTTCCAGTTAGAAGCAAATATGACTTTATCTGGTGCAGCTGCGGACAAACGTATCCCAATGACTGTTGCTAATCAAAAACAAGCTTTAGTAAAAATTTATAATATTGTTACAAATTCTTCTGTTGCTACTAACAAATTTGATAACGAAGATGCTGTTATAAAAGCCGCTCAACAATTGAAAGCAGCTGGAAGTAAAGGTGTTTTAGTATCAGGTATTGAAGATAAAAACGCACAACTTTTAGTTTTAGCAATCAATCAAGCTTTATCAAGTGAAGCTTTTACAACTGCTGGAACAAGACAAATTAGAAAAGGATCTAACGCAAAAGTAACGCAGTTACTTGCTGATATGAAGGCTGGTGCTGTAGGTGCCTTACTCATGAGTGGTGTTAATCCTGTTTATACTTTGCCAAATAGTAAAGATTTTGTAAGTGCACTTAAAAAAGTAACTCTTTCAATATCTTTTTCTTTAAAAGAAGACGAAACGGCATCTCTTACTTCTATTGCAGCTGCGGCGCCACATTATTTAGAATCATGGAATGATGTTGCTATTGTGAAAGGTTCTTATGGAATTACTCAACCAACAATTCGCCCGTTATTTGATACGAAACAATTTCAAGAAGTTTTAATGTCATTGAATGGAAATTCAGGGTCATATTACGATTATTTAAAAGCAAATGCTTCCTCAATAATTTCAGGTTCAACTTGGAATAAAGTATTGCACGATGGTATTTATGTTGGAGTTTCCTCTCTGGCTTCAGCGAGTCCTGCGGATTATTCAGCTGCTGCGAATACTTTAGCTGCGTCTAAAAGTTCTGCTGGATTTGAACTTGTATTGTATACAAAAACAGGTTTAGGAGACGGACAACAAGCAAACAATCCTTGGTTGCAAGAATTTCCAGATCCTATCACTAGAGTATCTTGGGACAACTATGTAACTGTTTCTAGAAAAGATGCTGAAAAATTAGGTTTAGAAAACCACAATGTTGCAGATGGCGGATTGAATGGAAGTTATGCTACATTAACTGTAAATGGAGCAACACTTGAAAACGTTCCTGTTATTATTCAACCTGGTCAAGCATTAGGAACATTAGGATTGGCTTTTGGTTATGGTAAAAAAGCAGCTTTGAAAGAAGCAATGCAAGTAGGTGTTAATGCCTATGTATTATATAATAATTTTAATAATGTTCAGTCAGTTTCTATTAAGAAAGCTGCTGGAGACCACGAATTTGCTTGTGTTCAATCACAAAAAACCTTAATGGGTCGTGGCGATATTATTAAAGAAACAACTTTAGAGATATTTAATACAAAAGATGTGGCAGAGTGGAATGAAGTTCCAAAAGTGTCGTTAGATCATAAAGAAGTTGATGCTACTTCGGTAGATTTATGGACACCATTTGATCGTTCTGTTGGGCATCATTTTAATTTATCAATAGATTTAAATGCATGTACTGGTTGTGGCGCTTGTGTCATAGCTTGTCATGCTGAAAATAATGTTCCTGTTGTTGGGAAAGAAGAAGTTAGAAGAAGCCGTGATATGCACTGGTTGCGTATTGATAGATATTATTCTTCAGAAGAAACTTTTGCTCAAGACGATGAGAAAAAAGAAAACTTTAAAGGATTGTTTGGAGACAAAGGTTCTTTAGGTGGTTTTGGTGAAATGGAAAATCCTGGAGATAATCCACAAGTAGCTTTTCAACCTGTAATGTGTCAACATTGTAATCACGCTCCTTGCGAAACGGTATGTCCAGTTGCTGCAACTTCTCATAGCCGTCAAGGACAAAACCATATGGCATATAACAGATGTGTGGGTACTCGTTATTGTGCCAATAACTGTCCATATAAAGTACGTCGTTTCAACTGGTTCTTATACAACAAAAACAGCGAATTTGATTATCATATGAATGATGATTTAGGACGTATGGTGTTGAATCCAGATGTGAATGCTCGTTCACGTGGAGTTATGGAAAAATGTTCTATGTGTATTCAAATGACACAAGCAACTATATTAAGCGCTAAACGTGATGGAAGAGCTATCGTTGATGGTGAATTTCAAACAGCATGTTCGAATGCATGTTCTTCTGGAGCAATGATTTTTGGAGATGTGAATGACGAAGCAAGTAAAGTTAAGGCTTTAGCGGAGGAAGATAGAATGTATCATTTATTAGAGCATGTTGGTACAAAACCTAATGTGTTTTACCACGTGAAAGTTAGAAATACGTAAGAAAAATTAAAAAACAATTTAAAGGATTATGTCTCATATATACGACGCAAACATTAGAAAACCTTTAGTTATAGGTGATAAATCTTATCACGATGTAACTGTTGATGTTGCTGCACCTGTTGAAGGGAAAGCTAACAAACATTGGTGGATTGTATTTTCAATTGCATTAGCTGCTTTCCTTTGGGGAGTGAGTTGCATTATTTACACAGTATCAACGGGTATTGGAACATGGGGATTAAATAAAACCGTTGGCTGGGCTTGGGATATTACTAACTTCGTTTGGTGGGTGGGTATCGGTCACGCAGGAACCTTAATTTCTGCTGTACTTTTATTATTCCGTCAACGATGGAGAATGGCGATTAACCGTTCTGCTGAAGCAATGACAATTTTCTCCGTTATCCAAGCAGGTTTATTCCCAATTATTCACATGGGTCGTCCATGGTTAGCGTATTGGGTTTTACCTATTCCAAATCAATTTGGTTCTTTATGGGTAAATTTTAATTCCCCTTTACTTTGGGACGTATTTGCAATATCTACCTATCTTTCGGTTTCTTTAGTTTTCTGGTGGACAGGACTTTTACCTGATTTCGCGATGATTAGAGATAGAGCTGTGAATCCTTTCCAAAAAAGAATCTATACTATTTTAAGTTTTGGTTGGAGTGGAAGAGCAAAAGATTGGCAACGTTTTGAAGAAGTATCTTTAGTATTAGCTGGATTAGCTACGCCACTTGTACTTTCTGTACACACGATTGTATCGATGGACTTTGCTACTTCAGTAATCCCAGGTTGGCATACCACGATATTCCCTCCCTACTTTGTGGCTGGAGCGGTATTCTCTGGATTTGCAATGGTAAATACATTGTTGATTATCATGAGAAAAGTATCTAACTTAGAAGCTTATATCACAATTCAACATATCGAATTGATGAATATTATCATCATGATCACAGGATCTATTGTTGGAGTAGCTTATATAACAGAGTTATTTATCGCTTGGTATTCTGGTGTAGAATACGAACAATACGCCTTCTTAAACAGAGCAACTGGGCCTTACTGGTGGGCCTATTGGTCGATGATGACATGTAATGTATTTTCTCCGCAATTTATGTGGTTTAAAAAATTAAGAACAAGTATTATGTTCTCCTTTATTATTTCGATTGTAGTAAATATTGGAATGTGGTTCGAACGATTTGTAATTATTGTAACTTCATTGCACAGAGATTATCTTCCATCTTCATGGACGATGTTTTCACCAACATTTGTTGATATTGGAATATTCATCGGAACAATTGGTTTCTTCTTTGTTTTATTCTTATTATATGCTAGAACATTCCCAGTAATTGCTCAAGCTGAAGTAAAAACAATTTTGAAAGCAACAGGAGAAAAATACATTAAAGAAAGAGAAGCAAATAAACATTCACATCATGAGTAGTACTAAAGTTATTTACGCCATTTATAATGACGATGACACTTTGATGGATGCCGTAAAAAAGACACGTGCAGCACATCACCATATTGAAGAAGTTTTTACTCCTTTTCCAGTTCACGGTTTAGATAAAGCTATGGGAATTGCTCCTACAAGAATTGCAATTTGTGCTTTCATCTATGGTTTATGTGGATTGTCTTTTGGAACTTGGATGATGAATTATGTAATGATTCAGGATTGGCCTCAAGATATTGGAGGGAAACCAAGTTTTAGTTATATTCAAAACATGCCTGCTTTCGTGCCAATCATGTTCGAAGAAACGGTATTTTTTGCAGCGCATTTAATGGTAATAACTTTCTATATGAGAAGTAGATTATGGCCATTCAAACAAGCTGAAAATCCAGATGTAAGAACAACAGATGATCACTTCTTGATGGAAGTGGCTGTTAACAACAATGAAAAAGAGTTAGTTACTTTTTTCGAGAGTACAGGTGCCGTAGAAGTTAAAGTAATAGATAAGCATTAATATATCAATATGAAAAGTCTATATAAATTAGCATTTTTAGTTTGTGTATCCATTTTGGCTGCTTCTTGTCATGACAAATTGAATCCAAATTACCAATATATGCCGAATATGTATGAGTCAATAAGTTATGAGACTTATTCCGAGTCAAAAGCATTTAAAAACGGTAAAGAAGGTCAACTTCCAGTGGAAGGAACGATTAATAGAGGGTTTGAAGTTTATGATTATCCGAATTCACCTGCAGGATATGAAGCAGCTAAAGCAACTTCAAAATCTCCTTTAGATTCTACAGCTGTTGACATGGAAAAAGCAAAAGGTCTTTTTGAAATCTATTGCGCTATCTGTCATGGAAATGCAGGAGACGGAAAAGGTAAATTAGTTACTCAAGGAAAATATTTAGGGGTGCCAAATTATAAGGACAGACCTATTACAGAAGGAAGTGTTTTTCACGTACAGCAATACGGAATTAATGCTATGGGTTCTTATGCTAATCAAATGAGCAAGAAAGAGCGTTGGATGGTTGCGGCATATGTCATGAAACTTAAGAGTGAATTATAATTGTAAAATAAACTGATCGTAATAGATATGTATACATTTTCAAGTAAATTAAAAACGTTCTCTTTCATCCTAATTATATTAGGAGTTCTCGGAATTGGATATGGTTTTTTAACTGCACCTAAAAATATAGAAGAAGTTGAAAAAATTCTTGCTGCAAATGAGCATGGTGGACATCATGCGGAAGCAGCTCATGCTCTTGCAGAAGCACCTACTCATGAGAAAGCTGAAGCCCATACTGCATCTGAAGTTGTAACAGAAAAACCAGCCTTAACTGAAGTTGCTAAAGATACTACCACAACAGATACTACAAAAATAGTAGAAGCAGTTGTTGCGCCAGTTGAAAGTCACAAAGAGTCGCAACCAACAAAAGAAATTAGTGAAGAAGAAGCTCACAAAGAACATCAAGCACATTTAGAACACGTATTGCATCAATTGCAAAACAAACCATGGTCTGCTTTGTATGTTGCTTGTATTTTCTTTATGCTTATTTCAATGGGTGTGCTAGCATTTTATGCAATACAACAAGTAGCTCAAGCAGGGTGGTCTCCAGTACTGTTTAGAGTAATGCAAGGAATAACAGCCTATTTACCTGTTGGCTCTGTATTATTTTTAATATTTTTATTGTTATCGGGTTTCCATTTGAATCATTTATTTCCTTGGTTAGATCCTGAAGTAGTAGCTGCTGATAAATTAATTCAGAATAAAGCGGGATATTTAAACTTCCCATTTTGGATTGTAAGAGCCCTTGTTTTCCTAACAGGGTGGAATTTATACCGATACTTCTCAAGAAAAAACTGTTTGGCTCAAGATGAATCTAACGACAATAGTAACTACAAAAAGAATTTCAATATTTCAGCGATGTTCTTAGTATTCTTTATTGTTACAGAATCAATAATGTCTTGGGATTGGATTATGTCTTTAGATCCACATTGGTTTAGTACTTTATTTGGATGGTATGTTTTTGCGAGTTTCTTTGTAAGCGGAATTACAACAATTTGTATGGTTACTTTATATCTAAAATCTGTTGGATATTTAGAGCATGTTAACACAAGTCACATTCATGATTTAGCGAAATTTATGTTTGGGATAAGCGTATTTTGGACCTACTTATGGTTCTCTCAATTTATGTTGATTTGGTATGCAAATATTCCTGAAGAAGTTACCTATTTTGTTACTAGAATTGAAGTTTATAATCTTCCGTTTTTTGGCGCAGTTGTTATGAACTTCGTATTTCCAATATTAATTCTTATTAATACGGATTTCAAAAGAATTACATGGGTGTTGGTTATGGCAGGAACAGTAATTTTATTAGGACATTATATTGATTTCTTTAATATGATTATGCCTGCTACTGTTGGAGACCAATGGTTTATTGGGGCATCCGAATTAGGGTCAATCTCTTTCTTCCTTGGTTTGTTTATTTTCGTTGTATTTACAGCTTTAACAAAAGCTCCTTTACTACCAAAAAGAAATCCATATATAGAAGAAAGCAAACATTTTCATTATTAATATTTAAAGTAAAAAACAGATGACAAGTTTGTTGGTAATTATAGTTTTATTGTTATTATCAGTTGCATTATGGCAATTGACGAAGATATTTGATTTATCTCAGGTCGGTACTACAAATAATAGTTCAGGAATAGCGGATGATAATGATAATAATGTTCAAGGATATCTAATGTTTGGATTCCTTGCATTCATTTACATTTTTACGATTTATGGTCTTATAAAATGGGGTGGTTTAGTTTTGCATACTCCCGCTTCAGCTCACGGTGGTGAAGTAGATAGCTTGATGAATATTACATGGATAGTAATATTTTTTGTACAAGCAGTAACACAAGCATTGTTGTATTATTTCGGATTCAAGTACAGAGGTAGAAAAGATCAAACAGCACTTTATTTTTCAGATAATAATAAACTAGAAGTAATTTGGAGTGTAATTCCAGCTGTTGTCTTGGCAGGATTAATTCTTTACGGTTTGTATGCTTGGTCTGATATTATGTTTATCGATAAAGATGAAGAAGTAATAGAAATTGAGTTGTACGCTCAGCAATTTAAATGGACTGCAAGATATTCTGGAGAGGATAATGTATTGGGGAAAGCCAATGTAAGATATATTGAAGGTATTAATTCCTTAGGTGTAGATCCGTCAGATCCAAATGCTCAGGATGATAAGGTGGTATCTGAATTACACTTACCTAAAGGAAAAAAAATACATTTTAAAATTCGTTCACAGGATGTGCTGCATTCAGCATATATGCCACACTTTAGAGCACAAATGAATTGTGTTCCTGGTATGGTGACAGAGTTCGCTTTTACTCCAATTTACACTTCAGACGAATATCGTAATTTGCCTTACATGATTGAAAAGGTAAATAACATTAATACTATCAGAACGAAGAAAAGTGCTGAATTAGTAGCTATGGGTCAACCTGCTCTGGATCCGTATACTTTTGACTTCTTACTTTTATGTAATAAAATTTGTGGTGCTTCACATTACAACATGCAAATGAAAATTGTAGTGGACACACCTGAAGACTATAAGAAATGGTTGAAAGAAAAACCAACATTTAAAGAAGAACTTAAGACAGCAGCTGCATCTGCAACTGATGAGAAAAAGACAAATGAAATAGATACTACAGTCACTGTTGCCTCAGATAAAATGATGGTTCAAGTGGAGAAAAAATAAATAAAAATTTAATAAAGTACACATATTATGTCAGCAGAAGCTCTAGATCACGGACACGATCATGAACATGAACATCACCATAAAGACACGTTCATAACTAAATATATATTTAGTATTGATCATAAAATGATTGCAAGACAGTACCTGATTACAGGTATTATTATGGGGGTTATTGGCGTTGCAATTTCTATATTATTCAGATTGCAGTTGGCATGGCCAGAAGAGTCATTTAAGGTTCTTAATTTTTTTCTTGGAGATTCTTACGCGCCCAACGGAGTTTTATTAAATGATCGATACTTAGCATTGGTTACTATACATGGTACCATCATGGTTTTCTTTGTGTTAACTGCCGCATTAAGTGGAACCTTTAGTAACTTGTTAATTCCACTTCAAATTGGAGCACGAGATATGGCCTCTGGATTTCTAAACATGGTCTCGTATTGGTTGTTTTTCCTATCAAGTATTTTAATGGTTTCCTCACTATTTGTTGAATCAGGCCCTGCTTCTGCAGGATGGACAATTTATCCACCATTAAGTGCACTGCCACAAGCTATTGCTGGATCGGGTGCTGGAATGACTTTATGGTTAGTGTCTATGGCTGTTTTTATCGCCTCATCATTAATGGGTTCTTTAAATTATATTGTTACGGTTATTAATTTAAGAACTAAAGGAATGTCATTTACAAGATTGCCTCTTACAATATGGGCATTCTTTATTACTGCCGTGATTGGTGTTATTTCATTCCCAGTACTTTTATCTGCTGCTTTGTTGCTAATTATGGATAGAAGTTTTGGAACGTCATTCTTCCTTTCAGATATATATATCGCTGGCGAAGTATTGCATTATCAAGGTGGTTCTCCAGTTTTATTTGAACACTTATTCTGGTTCCTTGGACACCCAGAGGTTTATATCATTCTATTGCCAGCTTTAGGTATTACATCTGAAGTTATTGCTACCAATTCTCGTAAGCCAATCTTTGGTTACAGAGCGATGATCATGTCAATTATTGCGATTGCGTTCTTATCGACTATTGTTTGGGGTCACCACATGTTTATGTCGGGAATGAACCCGTTCTTAGGGTCCGTATTTACATTTACAACGCTTTTGATTGCAATTCCTTCCGCCGTAAAAGCTTTTAATTATATTACAACTCTTTGGAAAGGGAATCTACAGTTAAATCCAGCAATGTTGTTTTCAATCGGATTGGTTTCAACCTTTATTACAGGTGGATTAACTGGAATTATTCTTGGAGATAGTACACTAGATATTAACGTACACGATACGTACTTTGTAGTGGCGCATTTCCACTTAGTAATGGGAATCTCTGCACTTTATGGGATGTTCGCAGGAATCTACCACTGGTATCCAAAAATGTGGAAAAGAATGATGAATAAAAATCTTGGTTACATTCACTTTTGGGTTACCGCGGTTTGTGCTTATGGGGTTTTCTTCCCAATGCACTTTATCGGACTAGCCGGTTTGCCAAGACGTTATTACACCAATACAAATTTTCCATTATTTGATGATTTAGCAAATGTAAACGTGATTATCACCATGTTTGCAATTGTTGGAGGTGCTTTCCAATTGGTATTCTTGTGGAACTTCTTCTATAGCATTTTCTATGGTAAGAAAACTATTCAGAATCCTTGGAAGTCAAATACTTTAGAATGGACTGCGCCAATTGAGCACATTCACGGGAATTGGCATGGAGAAATTCCTCATGTATACAGATGGCCTTATGATTATAGCAAACCAGGACATGATGATGATTTCGTACCACAAAATGTTCCAATGAAAGAGGGCGAAGAACAACTTCATCACTAAAAATAAAACATATTAAAAAATGCCTTTCCTTATCGAAAGGCATTTTTAGTTTAGGCAAACTATTTCGCTATATTTGTAACATGAATGAGAATTTAGACCCGACCAACATCAATTACAATCCTGAAGAACTCGATCTAGAGAAAAAACTAAGGCCATTGTCCTTTGAAGATTTTGCAGGTCAAGATCAAGTATTAGATAATCTAAAAGTATTTGTTGAGGCCGCCAATCAAAGAAACGAAGCTTTAGACCATACCTTATTTCACGGCCCTCCTGGTTTAGGGAAAACAACCTTAGCCAACATTCTCGCTAACGAATTAGGTGTAGGAATAAAAATTACTTCAGGTCCAGTATTAGACAAGCCAGGTGACTTAGCAGGACTACTTACCAACCTCGAAGACAGAGATGTGCTTTTTATTGACGAAATCCATCGATTAAGCCCAATTGTAGAAGAATATCTTTATTCTGCCATGGAGGACTTCAAAATCGATATTATGATCGAGTCAGGTCCTAATGCCAGAACCGTCCAATTAAATCTCAATCCGTTTACACTTGTCGGTGCAACTACAAGATCAGGTTTGCTAACGGCTCCTATGCGCGCTCGATTTGGTATTCAAAGCCGATTGCAATATTATACTACAGAACTTCTAACAACGATTGTTCAACGAAGCTCGTCTATTCTCAAAATGCCCATCACCATGGAAGCCGCCATCGAGATTGCAGGTAGAAGCAGAGGAACGCCGAGAATTGCCAATGCTCTTTTGCGACGTGTTCGTGACTTTGCACAAATCAAAGGCAACGGAAAAATCGATATCGAAATCGCGCGCTATGCCCTCAAAGCATTACACGTAGATGCACACGGTCTTGATGAAATGGACAATAAAATACTCACAACCATTATCGACAAATTCAAAGGCGGACCGGTAGGATTATCCACTTTAGCGACAGCCGTTTCGGAAAGTAGCGAAACCATCGAAGAAGTGTACGAACCGTTTCTAATACAAGAAGGATTCATTATGCGAACCCCTCGTGGTCGAGAAGTGACAGAGAAAGCATACAAACATCTCGGAAAAATTAAAACCAATATTCAAGGCGGATTGTTTTAGAGCATTTCCCCACCAAAAAAGGTGCGGTCGGGCTTTCCGCTCTATCTTTTTTTCGTGCCTCAAAAAAGGATGCCGCTCTAATCCCTAATGCAAACCTCAATTCATTGACGTGATGGATAACAAATCCAAATACACTGCCTTTATCAAATCCGAAGCAAAACGTCTCGGTTTCCTGTCTTGCGGTATTTCAAAATCGGGTTTTCTAGAAGAAGAAGCGCCGCGACTAGAAAAGTGGCTCAACCAAAACCAAAACGGTCAAATGAGGTATATGGAAAACCATTTCGATAAGCGACTCAATCCAAATCTACTTGTTGAGGATGCCAAAAGCGTTGTGTCATTATTACTCAATTATTACCCCTCCGAAACGCAAATAGAAGATACCTACAAGATTTCAAAATATGCTTATGGGCAAGATTATCATTTTGTCATCAAAGAGAAATTAAAAGAACTGTTACACGCTATTCAGGAAAATATCGGTGAAGTTTCCGGGCGAGCATTCGTTGATTCGGCGCCAGTTCTCGACAGAGCTTGGGCCTCTAAAAGCGGATTGGGTTGGATTGGGAAAAACAGTAATTTAATTACGAAAACCATAGGCTCTTTTTATTTCATTGCGGAACTGATCATCGATTTAGAGTTAGATTACGATAATCCAACAACAGATCATTGTGGTTCCTGTACCGCTTGCCTCGATGCATGTCCAACCGAAGCGATTGTAGCTCCGTATGTAGTTGATGGGAGTAAATGTATTTCCTATTTTACAATTGAACTCAAAGAAAATATCCCCTCAGAAATGAAAGGGAAATTCGAGGATTGGGCTTTCGGTTGTGATATTTGCCAAGATGTTTGCCCGTGGAATAAGTTTTCAAAATCTCACAACGAACCGCTATTCAATTCGAGACCAGAATTACTTTCAATGACCAAAAAAGATTGGGATGAAATCACGGAGGAAACATTCAATATGGTTTTTAAAAGCTCGGCAGTGAAGAGAACGAAGTGGAGTGGTTTAAAAAGGAATATCGAATTTTTAAAAGAGTAATTTCATACATTTGAATTCGATGAATCCAATAAACAAATGCTTTCTAGTAATCATAATTCTCACTTGTTATAAAGGAAACACACAACCATTTGTTGACATTGCCAATTTCAATTATCAAACTTTTTCTGCGACGACTAAAAATAATTCTTCTCTTAAAAGCACTACTGAAATCTATTCATTCAATCTTTTTTTACCCAAAGAACTTAAAAACGGAAACGTATTCTTATTTCGCATAAATGGTGAATCTATACAAACCTCTATAAATTCATTGAATGTATCTTCAAAAGTATCAAGTTTGTCTATGGCTTTTGGATATCAATGGTATTCAGATAATAAAAAATGGAAATCTATATTTATGGGAATTCCAAAACTTGCTAGTGATTTTAAAGAATCAATTGACAGGAATGATTGGCAATACGGAGCTTTTTTAATAGAAAATTATAAATTCAACCCCAAATTACAAATCAAAGCAGGATTATATTTTAATAAAGAAACTTTCGGTAATTTTTTTGTTCCCCTAATAGGTTTAGATTGGAAAGCTTCTGATAGATTATATTGCTATGGATTATTACCTACCAACTACAAAATAGAATATGCTATTGTAAAAAAGAAGGTAAATGCAGGTCTTAATTTTAAAGCATTTACAAGATCTTTCCAACTTTCCGAAGAGCAAAACTATGATTATATTCGTTTTGATGAAATAGTTTTGAAAGGTTTTGTAGAGTATTATTTTTATAAAAACATAGTTCTCTATACAGAAATTGGGGGGTCATTGGGTAAAAATCCTTTGCAATATAGATCCAATTCCAATGAATTGTCCAACCAAAATTTTATTTATCAACCATCTAATAATTATACTTTAATTACTGTTGGTTTAACGTATCGTATTCCTCAAGATTAAATATTGTTAAAAAACACAAAACCCGACTATTTCTAATCGGGTTTTTTTGGGATGCCTCCTGGGTTCGTACCAACTATTGCTATTTAAAAAGATAATAATGTGCGAATGCTTTAAATATCGCAAGAATCATGGCCTTGTCTAAGGTTGAACCTATAGATTCGAAAGACTTGTCAAGCAATGCCTTGTTGCCTATTGGAAAACCAAACCAATAGGTTTTATTCCATACTTTTGAAAGTGCATTACAAACATAACCAACTAAAACGTTCTCATTGTTAACGACTTTATAGATCGGAATCAACTTGATGTGGTAGGCACCATCCACGAATAAAATCTCATTCCCGACGGCATATCCTTTTTTTATATCGAGCCCGCTTGCTAGTTGTATTTGGTAACCTTTTGTGATGTAATTGTATTCTTCCTCAGTAGTGATGCTGGTTTTCTCTGACACCAAATAGGTTTTTTCAGTTGTTGCCAGAACCTTGTCAGAGGTTGTACTATTTTTAGTTTGTGCAAAAGAAATATTGTTAATCATAAGGAATAACACAATGGTGCATTTCAGTTTTTTCATATTAAATTATTTATTTTGATATTATATTTTTCAAATTTAATATTTAATATTTAATAAATCTTTTTTAAAATCTTTTTTTTATACTAGTATAGAGTTGTAACCGATAATCCCTCTGTTTACAACAAGAACACGTAAAGTTATAATTCCCAATAAGGTATCAAATTGGCAGATATCATCTCCATAAATTTGGTTGGCCCGACAGTTTTGAAAGGGTATGGGGTTTTTAAAAATACCGACAACGGAAATATTTGACAGACAATCGGTGATGAAATGAATCCGAATTCGAGAGTTATGTCATTGCTAGTTTACAATAATGTGCTGTTTGGAGGAACCGATACACGATTTGTCTGGAAAATGGATATGGCACTTTCAATAAACGAAAATACCGTTTCCGATGAATTAGTTGTATTTTCAAACGGATCAAAGGGACAGTTTCGAATTTATGTCCATACGATTTTCGATGATGCTATCGTTATGGTGCATAATCTACTGGGACAGGAAGTGATGACGGCACGTGATAAATTTGCTAATGGAATTTTGGCATTAGATCTATCATCGCAACCTGCAGGATTGTATTTACTGAGCGTTCAAAAGGCAGAGGGAACCGTGACGACGAAAATTGTAAAGCAATAGTTTTTCAGCCATTTCAACGAAACATCCATAGTGGAATTAAAATGGGAACAATTGCTTTACTATTAGTTACATTTATTGACACTCGAACGTAATGTTATTGACGTCTGGAAAAAAGATCAAATAGATATTGTTTCACACAATGTTTCACACTCTAAAAACAAAAAATCCGTAACATCTTGCTAATCAAGTGTATTACGGAATTTTTTTGTGGTACCTCCAGGGATCGAACCAGGGACACATGGATTTTCAGTCCATTGCTCTACCATCTGAGCTAAGGTACCTCTCGCTTAAAGCGGTTGCAAATATAGAATGATTTTTAATTTATACAAAACAATTATTAAAAAAAATCTATTCGTAACTTCGCCGCATCAAATTAAGCTTATGCTACTTGCAATTGA
>CANHMG010000047.1 GCA_947461795.1 Flavobacteriaceae bacterium
GTATAGCGTTATCAATGCAGTTTGCTTTTGCACAAGAGAAAACTGTTACCGGTGTTGTTTCTGATGAAACGGGACCATTACCTGGTGCTAATGTTATTATTAAAAGTACCAAAAAAGGAACTCAAACAGATGTTGATGGTAAGTATTCTATAAAAGCTAAAGCAGGCGATGTATTAGTTTTTTCTTTTATAGGTATGAAAGATGCAACAGCAACAGTTGGGGCCTCTAATACTTTAAATTTGGTAATGAAATCGGGTGGAGAAGAATTAAGTGAAGTTGTTGTAACGGGACAAGGTATCAAGAAAGAAAAGAAAGCTTTAGGATATGCTGTAACAACAATTAAAGCTGAAGAGTTTGCTTCGAAACCATCTACAGATATAGCAAGAGCACTTACTGGTAAAGCGCCAGGTGTAAATATACAGCAAACTAGTGGATTGTCAGGTTCAGGAACAAATATTATTATTAGAGGGTATTCTTCTATTACTGGTAGCAATCAACCTTTATTTGTTGTGGATGGAGTTCCTTTTAATTCTGATACTAATTCAGATGGAAACTTTTTGGAAGGTTCTACGAATGCTTCTAGTCGTTTCTTAGATTTAGATCCGAATTCAATAGAAACTGTTAGTATTTTAAAAGGACTGAGTGCTACTACTTTGTACGGTTCTTCTGGAAGAAATGGTGTTATCTTAATAACAACTAAATCTGGAAATACTAAAGACATCAATAAAAAAATGGAAGTTAGTTTTTCTCAATCATTATATATGACAGAGATTTCAAATTTACCAGATTATCAAAATTCGTACGGAAATGGTTTTAACAATACCTTCACACAAGCATTTTCAAATTGGGGACCAGCTTTTGGAACCCCAAGTGGACAAGGGCTTAATAATGATGGTACTATCAACCACCCATTGGCCTATTATGGTATTGGTGTATTTCCAGAGTATATTAACGTTGACCCTATTACAGGTGTGCAAACACCTAAAACAGTTCCGTATGCTCCGCAAAATAATGTGAAACCTTTTTTCAGAACTGGAGCTGTGACTACAACTTCTTTAAGTATTGGCGGACGTTCTGATAAAACTTCGTATAATATTAGTGTAGGACATACGAATGATAATGGATTTATCGAAAATAACAAATATCAAAGGTTAAATCTTAGTACAGGAGGGCAAACCAAATTAAGTAATGGTTTTACTTTTAGTACAGTAATGAATTATGTTAAAACAGATAAATCTGCCCCTCCAACTGCTGCTGGATTTGGTTCTAATGCTGCAGCTCCATCTGTTTTTTCTAATATTTTATATACTCCGAGAAATTTAGATTTGTTTGGTTTACCTTATTCAAATCCATTAGATAATTCTTCTGTAAACTACAGGGTTGATATTCCAAATCCACGTTGGACTTTAAAAAATTCAAGTGATGACGAATCAGTTAGACGTTTTTATGGAAATTATACAGCAAGTTATGAATTAAATTCATGGTCAAATGTGTCTTATAGACTTTCCTTAGATAATTATACTCAAACTAAAAAATATTATATTAATAAAGGGAACGGTCAGCCATTTGACAATGATGGTATTTTAAGAACTTCTGTAAATGAGAATATTATTTTTGATCATACAGTAAGTTATAATTTTGATACTAAAATTGATAAGAATGAAAATTGGAACCTTGATGGAACATTAGGATTTAACCCAAGACAAGAGGGTTATAAGTACGCACAAGTTTATAGTACAGGTCAATTTATTTACGGACTAATTGAGCATCAAAATTTTGAAAACCATGTTGGGTATTCAGAAAGACAGAATTTTAATATTATTGGAGTTTATGCAAGTACAACTTTAGGATTTAAAAAATATTTATTTTTGAATTTACAAGGAAGAAATGATACATATTCTTCATTACAAGTTGAAAATAGATCTTTGTTTTACCCATCTGCTTCATTATCTTTTGTTCCTACTGATGCTATTGGAAGTCTAAAAAACAATGATTATGTTAATTTTTTAAAATTGCGATTAGGTTACGGGTCTTCGGCGGGATTTCCTGATCCATATAAAACCAAAATTGGTTTGAACCCAGGTACAAGTGCTTCATTGGAATCTGATGGAACAATTGTGAACACATTATCGCAAAGTAATGAGTTGGGAAATTTAAATTTAAAACCAGAGTTAGTTAAAGAATTAGAATTTGGATTAGAAGGTAAATTTTTTCATAATAGATTAGGGATAGATTTATCGTTATACAATAAAGTATCTACTGATTTAATTATTGATAGACCTTTAGATCCAGCATCTGGATACAATACAACCGCTGACAATATTGCGGAAGTTAGTAATAAAGGTATTGAATTAGGGGTGAATTTATCTGTTATTCGATCTAAAACAGATGGATTTACATGGGATATTTCAGGACAATTTACCAAAAACACAAATATTGTTGAATCAACAGGTACTGTTGATCAGATTGTAATTGCTGGTTTTACAAATTTAGGAAATTTTGCTATTGCTGGAGAGCCTTACGGTGTTATTAAAGGAAGTGCCATTAAAAGAGATGGAAATGGTAATTATCTTGTAGATAGTGCTGGTAGCTATATACCATCTGACGACATTGAAATAATTGGTGATCCTAATGCTGATTGGAGAACAACAGTTATTAATGAGATTTCATACAAAAATGTAACTTTAGGTTTCCAAATAGAATATCAAAAAGGAGGAGATATCTATTCCACTACGGCGGCAGCATTATTGTCTAGGGGATTAACTGAGGACACTAATTTTGATCGTTCTGGAACGATTGTTTTACCTGGGGTTACTACTACTGGAAATATTAATACAACTCAAATTGGTTGGACTCAATACGGGTTTAACAATTCTGGTTTCTTTATTAATGAGCAAGCTATTTATGATGCTACAAATATGAGATTAAGAGAATTGTCATTATCCTATTCTTTACCAAAAAAATTCCTGGAAAAAACACCATTTGGCAAAATATCGATTTCAATTGTAGGTCAAAACTTATGGTATAAAGCATTTAATTTTCCAAAGCATTTGAATTTTGACCCTGAAGTAATGAGTTTAGGAGTAGGTAATGGTCAAGGTTTTGATTATTTAACAGGGCCTACGGCCAAACGATATGGGTTTAGTTTTAACTTAACATTTTAAAAAATGAAAATAAAAAATAACTTTTTCAAATTGATTTTAATAACTATAGTTTTTGCTTTTTCAGGCTGTGAAACATTAGATTTAGATCAAACAGAGAATCCTAGTCAGATTCCACCGGATTTATTAAACCCTGTTTATGCCTTCAATTATGTACAATTGCAATTGCCTGATTTTATTAGCTCTGCAAATAGTTTTACACAACAGGTAACGAGACAAATGGCAATGACAGGTGGTAAAACCTATAATAATGCTTTCCAACCAGTAGATTTTAATACGAATTGGTTTTTGGGATATAATATGTTAAACACGATAAAAATTTTACAGCCTAAAGCAATATCCAGTAATGAATATTATATTTTAGGAGCTTCTAAATTAATTCGCGTATATGTATTATTAACAATGGTTGATATGTATGGTAATATTCCTTATACTGAGGCTTTACAAGGAAATGAAAACTTAACACCAAAGTTTGATAAAAGTGAGGATATTTACAAAGGTTTATTGCTTGAAATTGATGATGCAATTTCAAATTTAAATGATCCAAGAGATATTGGTGATTTGAGTAAAAAGCAAGATTTATACTATACAAATAAAAATCAATGGATAAAACTCGCTAATACTTTAAAGTTAAAAATGTATTGCACGGCAAGATTAGCTTCTTCAGATATTGGAATTTCAGAAAGTGAATTAGTAATCAAAATCAAAGATATTGTAACTGCTAATAACTTTATTACTAATATAGCGGATGATTTCGCTTTTCGTTATGGTAACTCTAGGAGTACACCTAATACGAGACACCCTATGTATAATGATCAATACGAATTAGGTGGTGGCGCTTATATTTCTAATTATTTTATGTGGGCTATGACTTCTGAGAAGAATTTTGGAACAACATATGGTATACTAACACAACCTGTTACGACAACAGATCCTAGAATTCATTTCTATTTCTTTAAGCAAACTGAAGACCCTCAAAGCGAGGATACGTTTACTTTGCCAAGGCCATCAAGACCAGACCATTTTAATTTAAATCAATACAGATCATTTTATTTTGCTGGAAATGCGGCGAATCCAGCTAGAGCTCCATTTATAGTTTCTAATTTCACGAATCAATCAAATGGTATAGTTCCAGCTAATGGATTTTGGGGTAGAGATCATGGGGATGATTCTGGAATCCCACCTGATGCTTTTAAAAGAACAGTTGGAGGGATGTACCCAATTGGAGGGGATTATGGTAAACCTCATGCTGTACAAAATAGTGGTGCTGATGGTGCCCAAGGAGCGGGAATTATGCCAATGATTTTATCTTCGTATGTGCATTTTATGCTTGCGGAAGTTAATTTGAAATATCCTTTAATAGGAGGTAATCCTTTTTCAGAATTAGAAACTGGAATAAGACAGTCTATTAGCAAAACGGTTAATTTTATTCCAAATTTTATATATAAAAATATTGCTGACAAGCCTAATCCTGCTGTTTTAACTGAATCTGAAAATGATTATGTAAATTATATTACAACCGCATACAATGCGCCTGGAGCCAATCAAATGGAAATAATTATGAAAGAATATTATTTGGCAACGTGGGGTAATGGTATAGAGCCTTATAATAATTATAGAAGAACAGGTTATCCGAGTAATTTTCAGCCAACTGTCGAATTAGACCCTGGAGTTTTTTATAGTACTGCTTTATATCCATCGAATAGTGTGGTAAACAATCCAAATGCACCTGCAAATGTTAGGACTAAGAAAGTGTTTTGGGATAAAGCTGCTATTACTTTACATTAAAATTATTTAATTATGAAAAAAATATTTATTTTACCGTTATTTATTACAATGTTGCTTGTATCTTCATGTAATCAAGAAGCTGATCCAAGTTTAGATCCTAGACCATTATTGGTAAATGGACAGTTTATGCGATTGGACATTCAGAAAGATCGTTTAGACGCAACTGATTTGCAAAACACTTCTTTCGGAGGGCCTTTGACAAATCCTTCAGGAACAGTAGTTCGATTTGAGATGTTTGTTAGAGTTTCTAGAGCTGGTGATTTAATTAGTGATTATCTTCTTTATGATAAAATCTATTCATTTCCTTATGAATTAAGTGTTACACCTGCATCTATTGAAGCAGTTTATGCAAGAGAAGGTATTCCTTTAACACTTAGAAACGCAGATAAAATTCGTTTTGTTACTTTCTCGTATGATAGTTCAGAAAATAAAGTAGGTTATACTAACTTATCAAGAACTGTTCAAACTGAAGCGGGATACAAACAAGCGTATAGATTCAATTTGCAAGTAACTGATCAACTTGAAGCTCCTGTAAATAATTATGAAGCTAATTAGTTTTATAATTATTAAATATTTAAAACTAATTTTTAAACTAAAAATCATGAATAAAATTTATAAATCATTTTTATTATTTGGAGTTTTTTTAACATTAATAAGTTGTTCTAAAGACGATAAATTTTCTGGGTCTCCAATTGGTAATGTGGATATAGTTGAATTAAATGCTACAATTACAACGACTACTACAAATGCACTTTCTGGTCAGGATGTTGATGTTACAATTACCTTACCTGATAATAAAACTTTTCAAGATACTGTGTCTGTTGAAGTAACTGCATTAAGACAAAATGGTGTTGGAAGAACTAGAAGTTATTTAGAAATTATGCCTGGACAAAATTCAGTTACTGGTATAGCAGATGCTGTCGGTGGAGAATTTTTTACAGGAAAGTTCACTATGTCGGTAACTGCAATTAATTTACAAACTGTAGAGGCAGGAAAACATTATTTGATAAGATCAAATCCGGTTGAAGTGAATACAGGCGATACGGCATTGTTGTCAACTCAAGCAGACAGATTAAAAATAGGATTTGCTTGGCCTAATCCAATAGTTGGAAATTCAATAAAAGTGTCCATTGATAGGCCTACTTTAGCGGATGTATCTATTTTTAATATTACGTCTGATTTTGGACGTGTACATTCTATATTTAATGAAGGAACAACTAATACTGGTGTTATTTCATCTGCTCCCGGGGATTATATATTTTCAATAGGTGGCGATGGTCCTGGGTCGCTTTTAGTGCAAGGTCAGGATTTACCCTACAGATTGGTTATACGTTTTCCTGATGCTAAAGTATTAATATTCGAAGGTGTTTATCAAGGATTTACCACCTCCTCACCGCTTATTCCTGTTCTAAAAGTCACTAAGACTGAAGTTCCTGATGGAGTTCCTATATTTACTGTAGTACGACTCTAATTAATGAAATGGCATAGAGTATTATTTATTGTAGTACTCTATGTTTTGTGTTTATTTATTTTATATATTTGTATTTAACTATTAATTTAATTTATTATGAAAAAAAATTTACTATTATTATTTATTCTTGTTGGATTTGTTTCTAATGCACAAAATGTATTTTGGCAAGAAAGATCAACTGGCTTTCTAACAACTTCTACAAATGAAACAGTTATTTCTTATGCTGATGCAAATACTGTTTGGATTTACGCAACAGCTGGTGATGGAAGTGGTGATTATTACCAACAATGGGGTCGTTCTTTAGACGGTGGAGATACTTGGACAAATGGTCCAATTGATTTAGGGAATGTAGATTTAGTTATTGGAGATATTTGTGCTGTTTCAGCTACTACTGCATATATTGTTACATGGGCAAATGCTTCTGGTTTAACAGGAGGAGTATATGTTACTAATGATGCAGGAGTAACTTGGCAAAAACAAGCATCAGCTTCTTATAACACTGGAACTGATTCGTTCCCTGACGTTATTTATTTTTGGGATGCTAACAAAGGTGTAACTGTGGGAGATCCTGCAAGTGGTTATTTTGAAATATACACTACTACAAATGCAGGTGCCAACTGGGTAAGAGTTCCAGAAGCAAATATTCCAGCATCTTTACCAGGTGAATATGGATATACTGGAAATCGTGAAGTACGTGATAATATTATTTGGTTTACAACTAACAAAGGAAGGATTTACAAATCAACTGATTATGGTTTAAACTGGACTGTTTCTCAATCGCCAATAAGTGATTTTGGAAGTGCTGCTGTTAATGGTAGTATAGCCTATAAAGATGAAAACAATGGTCTTTTAATTACAAATACGTTACAATTTTTTAGAACTACAGATGGTGCAACTTGGAATGAAGAATTTCCAGTTGGTTATTACAGAGATTTTGAAATAGCATACGTTCCTGGAACTGCAAACACTTATGTTTGTACAGGTACTGATCCAGATGGTATTGGAAGAGGTTCTTCTTACAGTACTGATGGTGGAGCAAATTGGGTTGATATTAATGGTTTTGACGTAACTCCAAATGATGGTGCAAACTCGCTTTCTTTTTATGACCCAACACACGGTTTAAGTGGAGGTTTTACTACTGATGCTGTTACTGCTGGTATCTGGAAATGGGTAAACGACGCTTCTACATTAGCAGCAACTTCTTTCTCTAACGACAAAGCATTTACTGCATTTATCAACATTTCAACTGGAATGTTAGAAGTAAACGGGAAAAATATTACTAATGTTACTGTTTTCGATGTATTAGGAAAACAAGTTAGCAACAATAACTTTACTTCAGTAGATAACGCTTCAATCAATGCAAGCAACTTCAATAATGGTATTTATTTAGTAAAAGTTACTAATAATGCTGGAGCTGCTTCAACAATTAAAGTGGTTAAAAACTAATAAAAAAGTTTTTTTTATATTTCAAAAGCCATCCATTTCGGATGGCTTTTTTATTTATTACAATCTTTATATATAAGTTCTTTTGAAAACAATTCTAATTCCAAACAAATAGTTATTTTTGCCTCTTTATTATCACACTATGAGAAGTTTTCTTACTGCTTTATTTGTTCTTATTACTTTGATTGGTTTTGCTCAAGAACCAGTCGTAGTTAAGCCAAGAAAAAGCTTATTGAAATCTAAAGAACAAAAAGCTAAAGATTTAGCTAAGAGAGCTCCAATGACCTCCTATAGGCTGATAACCTTAGAAAGAGATACAACGTTTGTAGATACCTCTCTTACTATCAAAAAGGAATATGAATACAATTATTTGCGTAAAGACAATTTCGGACTACTTCCGTTTTTAAATGAAGGGCAAACCTATACTACATTACAATACAGTTTAAACCAATTCGCTCCTTTTCCAGAAATAGGATATAAAGGAAAACATTTTAATTACGACCAACCCAATCAAATAAAATATTATTCTGTTGCTACTCCATTAACTGATTTGTACTTCAAAACAGTCATGGAACAAGGACAATCACTCGATGCCCTTCTAACTGTAAATACTTCAGAACAATTTAATTTTTCTCTTTCTTATAAAGGCCTACGATCATTAGGTAAATACATCAATCAATTATCAAGTACTGGAAATTTTAGGTTTACAACAAATTACCATACAAAAAGCAAAAGATATCTAATCTATGCGCATTTTACAGGTCAAGATTTTCTTAATGGAGAAAACGGAGGTATCACCACACCAGAAGACTTTGAAAGTAAAAATGCAGACTTTAAGCAAAGACCTCGACTAGAAGTCTATTTAAATGATGCCAAATCTTTTCTAAAAGGGAAGCGTGTTTTTTTTGACCATCATTTTAGAATCAATCCAACGCAAGGAAATAATAACCTCTATATTACCCATCAATTTAATTTTGAAAATAAATTCTTCGAGTACAATCAACCCACACTAGCTTCAACTATTGGAGATATAACGGTTAATCGTTTTGGAGATAGTTATGCGTCAAACGGAATTAATGATCAAGTCCGATACAATAGAATGTATAATAAAGTTGGAGCCATCTACGAAAACAAAACTCTCGGTAGTTTTCAATTTTATCTAGACGATTTCAGATATAACTATTATTACAATACTGTAGTTCTTTTAGAAAATCAAGCGATACCAAGTTCAATAAACGATAAAATAAATGACTTTGGCGCTCAATACGAATACCGAAAAAACAAATGGAAAGGAAAATTTTCCTATACAAATTCTATTACCAATCAATCCTTATCAAATTTAGAAGGAAAACTTTCCTATACTTTCAATGCTAAAAACAGTATCGATTTTCAATACCAAAACACGAACAAATTACCCGATCATCTCTACAACTTACATCAAAGTAGTTTTGTTGCCTACAATTGGTTTAATAACTTCAAAAACGAGAAAATAAATTCCATTCAAGTCAACGCCAATACCCAATGGGCAAGTGCTTCGTTGCAAGTTTCTAATTTCGATAATTTTCTATTCTACAGCGATGATAGTGTTATCGAAAATGTTCAATTGATTTCTCCCAAACAATACGAAAAATCCATTCAATACGTTTCTCTTAAAGTCAACAAAGAAATCAAATACTGGAAATTAGCACTCGACAATACATTGCTCTATCAAAAAGTAGCTCAAGAAGACGATGTCCTAAACGTACCTCAAATCGTTACTCGAAACACCTTATATTTCTCCGGTTATTTCTTTACTAGAGCGCTCTATTTGCAAACGGGAGTTACTTATAATTACTTTACAAAATACTACGCCAACGGCTACAATCCCGTAATAACTGATTTCTACTCTCAAAACAAACAAAAAATTGGAGATTTCGCCAACTTCGATTTCTTTGTCAATGCTAGAGTTCGCCAATGTCGCATTTTCCTCAAAGCCGAACATTTCAATTCCGCATGGGGCAGTCGCAATACGTTCTACTCGGCACCCAATTATCCTTATCGTGATTTTATTGTACGATTTGGATTGGTATGGAATTTCTTTCAATAAATTTTTGGGCGTGACCACAAGGGTCGGGCTTTTCGCACTCGCTTTTTTGTGCTGAACGCCAGCAAAAAAGAGCTCAAACAATTGCTCGAATCCCTCACGCTGCCCAGTCTCCGATATTAACATCCCACAAACTTGCAAACTTTCTTTTTATCAATATCTTTGTACTCTAATTAAATTCGCTCACTTAGAAACTCAGCTACTCAACAACTCCAAAAACGACACAAGCTTTTTGCGAACAGCATGTGACCTTAAAATAATAAAAATTTCGAATGAAATACTCAGAAAACATACTAGGAACAATCGGAAATACGCCGTTAGTTCGTCTTAACAAAATAACTGCCGAGGTCAATGCTTTAGTTTTAGCCAAAGTAGAAACTTTCAATCCCGGAAATTCGACAAAAGATCGAATGGCAGTCAAAATGGTAGAAGACGCAGAAGCAGATGGTCGACTCAAACCAGGCGGGACCATCATCGAAGGAACTTCAGGAAATACTGGTATGGGATTGGCTTTAGCAGCTATCGTAAAAGGATACAAACTCATCTGTGTGATTACCGACAAACAATCCAAAGAAAAAATGGATATCCTTCGTGCCGTAGGCGCTAAAGTAATTGTTTGCCCAACAGATGTGGAACCAACTGATCCACGTTCGTATTATTCAGTTTCGAAACGTTTGGGAGAAGATACACCCAACTCATGGTATGTCAACCAATACGATAATCCATCCAACGCAATCGCGCACTATGAACAAACAGGTCCTGAAATTTGGGAGCAAACCGACGGAAAGGTTACCCACTTTATTGTAGGTGTTGGAACTGGCGGAACGATTTCTGGTGTCGCCAAATATTTAAAAGAAAAAAATCCAAATGTCAAAATTTGGGGTGTTGACACCTATGGTTCGGTATTCAAAAAATACCACGAAACCGGAATCTTCGACGAGAATGAAATTTATTCTTATATCACCGAAGGAATCGGTGAAGACATACTTCCTAAAAATGTCGACTTTTCTCTTATCGATGGATTTACAAAAGTAACCGATAAAGATGCCGCAGTCTATACTCGAAAAATAGCTCTTGAAGAAGGAATTTTTGTGGGTAATTCTGCAGGTTCAGCCATCAAAGGTTTGTTGCAACTCAAAGAACATTTCAAACCTGAAGATGTTGTTGTGGTACTTTTCCACGATTCCGGAAGCCGCTACGTAGGGAAAATGTTCAACGACGATTGGATGCGAGAAAGAGGTTTCCTCGAAGAAGAAATTACCAAAGCGGAAGACGTGATTAAAGACCATATCGACAAACCACTAATAATTGTTCGTACCGAAGAATTGGTTTCGCATGCCATCGAAAGAATGCGTAAATACAAAATATCTCAAATTCCAGTAATAGATATCACTGGTTTTGTTGGTTCGGTTGACGAATCTGATTTGTTTCAAATTTACGTTTCCGATAAAAATGCAGCCGATAAACCTATTCGAGAAGTTATGGGTAAACCTTATCCAATCATTAAATTAGGAACTCCAATTGAAGAAGTCTCTAAATTATTCTCCAAAGAAAACCACGCAGTACTCATCGATTTAGGAAATGGCAAACATCATATCATTACCAAATACGATATTATTGGAACTATAAAATAATTGATAATTAACAATGGATAATTGATAATTGTCTGTTCACGTTAATTATCAATTATTCATTATCAATTAAAAAAAATGATTTTTACCGCAATAGATTTCGAAACCGCCACCGGTCATTTTCACAGTGCTTGTGCCGTAGGCATCGTCACAGTCGAAAACGGAATCATTGTCGAAGAATACTATACTTTAATCCAGCCACCCAATAACGAATACTCGTACCATAATATCATGGTGCATGGCATCAAGCCGATTCAAACCCTCAACGAAAAAACTTTCGACGATCTTTTTCCTGAAATTCAAAAACGACTTCGTGGAAAAACAATCGTGGCACACAATGAGCAATTCGACCGAAATGTATTGGCCAAAACCATGAAATATTACGGATTGTATTACGATGAATTGGAAATTGCGGATCGTTGGGAGTGCACTTGCAAAATCTACCGCGCAAAAGGCTATAAGCCAGCGAATCTCAAATACTGTAGTGAACGCAATAATATTGTTTTGAATCATCACGAAGCATTGTCAGACGCACGTGCTTGTGCAAAACTCTACTTGTTGAAATAATCGCGACTTAACTTCATTGTAAAAAAAGTTTGCGTCTCTGCGCCTTTGCGAGCCAATTTTTACTATCTTAGTATTTCAATTACACGCCATTTAAAGTTTATATTATGAAAGAAGATTTCCTTCATTATTTGTGGAAGTATAAGAAATTCGACACTTCAAATTTGCAAACCACAAACAACCAATCCATTTCCATCCAACATTCAGGGCAATATTTGCAATTGGCAGGACCGGATTTTTTCAATGCACAAATCCATATTGACAACCAAAAATGGGCTGGCAATGTAGAAATTCATCTCAAATCTTCCGATTGGTATTTGCATCATCACGAAAGCGATGCGGCTTATGAAAATGTAATCCTTCATGTGGTTTGGGAACACAATATGGTCATTTACAGAAAAGACAACACCGAAATCCCAACATTGGCCTTGAAAGAGTATGTCGCTACTGAAACCATTATACAATACCAAAAACTTCTATTTCCTAAAACATGGATTTACTGTGAATCTCAAATTGCAACCGTAGATGCATTTCTACTAAGAAATTGGCAAGAACGGTTGTATTTTGAAAGACTCGAACGCAAGTCAAACCCAATAGCATTATTATTACAACAAACCCAAAATGATTGGGAAACAGTTCTGTTTTGTTTGCTCGCCAAGAATTTCGGATTGAATACCAATGGAGATGTTTTTTTTAAAGTAGCGCAATCCATTCCTTTTTCGATACTTGGTAAAGAAAGCAATGAAGTCGAAAATATAGAAGCCTTACTTTTAGGTAAAGCGGGTTTACTCAACCTAGAAAAAGAAGATGTTTATTTTAAGAATTTAAAATCTACTTTTCAGTATTTATCCGTCAAGTATCAATTGCCCGCGTGCGAATTTGAATCGGTGCAATTTTTTAAACATCGTCCTGATAATTTCCCCACCATTCGATTGTCGCAATTGGCGAATTTATATGCAAGTCAATCGAATCTTTTCTCCAAAGTTATTCAAGCCGATTCTATTAAGAAATTGTATGCTTTATTTCAAATAACAGCGTCACCATATTGGCAAACACATTATCAGTTTGATGCCACGAGTCCTAAAAAAAGCAAATCGATTTCAAAAGCTTTTATTGATTTGATTATCATCAATACGATTCTGCCAATTCAGTTTGCGTATGCGAAAAGTCAAAATCAAGACAGCATTGAAAAGGCGGTTCAATTGCTCGAAAGTATTGCACCCGAACAAAATGCAATTATCCAAAAATTTCATGATTTCGGTATCAATACCAATAACGCTTTTGAAAGTCAATCCTTGTTGCAATTAAAGAACGAGTACTGCAATAAAAGTAGATGTTTGGAATGTGCAATCGGAATGGAATTATTAAATTGCAACAAATAAAAGTTTAATTTTACAACGATCAACAAACAAATTACAATGTCACCAGTCATTCAACTGAAATACTTTTTCGAAAAACATGGCTTTCACGTTTCCTCTCGCCTAGCGGATCGATTGGGGATGCGTGCCAATAGTGTACGGTTGTTTTTTATTTATATTTCTTTTGTTACTGCCGGTCTTTGGTTCGGAGTCTATCTCACTTTAGCCTTCTGGATTAAACTCAAAGATTTGATTCGAGCTAAACGAAGCTCTGTCTTCGATTTATAACCAACAACTCACAACTCTCTACTCCATTAAATTTTCTCAACGCCAAACAACATGAAAACACCACTTTTTTCTTCGTATTTTATATTTTCAAAATCGCAACGCAACGGGCTTTTCGTTTTCCTTTTCTGTGTAGTGGTTTTTCAATTCCTGTATTTCTTTATTGATTTTAAACAACACTCTAAAGAAAAATCTCTAGATAATAATAAATGGGTGCGTCTTAAGGTTCAAAAAGATTCTTCTAGTGGTTATTCCAAAAAGTCGAAATGGGTTGTACGTCCTTTTAATCCCAATTTTATTAGTGATTTTAAAGGCTATCAATTAGGAATGTCGTTGGAAGAAATCGATAGGTTGCTTGCTTTTCGTAAAACCAATCGATTTGTCAATTCACCCAAAGAGTTTCAGGAGGTAACACAAGTATCGGATACTTTATTACAAAAAATAGCGCCTTATTTTAAATTTCCGGATTGGGTTTTAAAACGGAATTTAAATCAACCCAAAACATTTATATTTCAATCCAAAGAAACGAATGCAATTCTTGATATTAATTTAGCGACGGTAGAGGATTTAAAAAAGGTTTACGGAATTGGAGATGCTTTATCGCAACGAATACTTAAAGAAAAAGAAAAGTTAGGAGGTTTTGTCAGTATGGAACAACTAAAAGATATATGGGGTTTGTCTCCTGAAGTAATTCAAAGTCTTCAAAACGGATTTGCAATACGTCAAATACCTACAATTAAGAAGATTAACCTGAATACTTCTTCGATAAAAGAATTGATGCAATTGTCTTATTTTAAATACCCATTAGCCAAAGCAATTGTAACTTTTAGAAGCATGAATGGAAAAATCGAAAACATTGAGGAATTAACAAAGATTTCGGGTTTTCCCGTTGATAAAATTAAAATAATTGCCTTATATTTGGAATTCTAAAAAAACAGCCTTAGTTATATGAATTCAGTATATTTTACAGAAGAACACGAATTATTTAGAGAGAGTTTGCGCGATTTTTTGCGGATAGAAGTGGTACCCCATATTGAAAAATGGGAAAAAACAGGAACGATTGAACGTTTTATCTGGAAAAAATTTGGAGAAATGGGGTTTTTCGGAATTGCATACCCTGAAGCTTATGGTGGAATGAATTTGGATTTGTTTTATACAGTAGTTTTTTTAGAAGAACTTCAAAAAATAAAATCATCTGGTTTTGCTGCTGCCATGTGGGCACATGCCTATTTAGCTATGACACATTTAAATGCTGAAGGTGACGAACGAATCAAACAAGATTATTTGGCGCCAAGTATTGCTGGTGAAAAGATTGGAGCTTTATGCATTACAGAACCTTTTGGAGGAAGCGATGTTGCAGGAATGCGAACTACAGCTGTCAAAAAAGGGGATAAATATGTTATCAATGGATCGAAAACATTTATCACCAATGGCGTTTATGCGGATTACTATGTTGTTGCCGCTAAGACAAGTCCAGAACTTGGAAATAAAGGAATCAGTATCTTTCTGATGGATGTTAATTTGAAGGGAATATCAGCAACCAAATTAGATAAATTAGGTTGGAGAGCCTCCGATACCGCTGAGATCGCTTTTGACAATGTTGAAATTCCTTTAGAAAATTTGATGGGAGAAGAAGGGAAAGGATTTCCTTATATTATGCAACATTTCGCTTTAGAGCGATTAATTATGGCAATCAATGCCCATGCAAGAGCCGAATATGCAATCGATTATACGATTGATTATATGAGTCAACGGGAAGCATTTGGAACAACGATCAACAAGTTTCAAGCGCTAAGACATACGATGGTAGATCATGCTACAGAAGTAGAGCATTGCAAAATATTTAATTATGCTGCGGTTGCTCGATTAAACAAAGGAGAATATGTAGTGAAAGAAGCTACGATGGCCAAATTAAAATCAACAAAAGTGGCGGATGAAACCATTTATAGCTGCTTGCAAATGTTAGGGGGGTATGGTTATATGGAAGAATATCCATTGGCACGATTGTTAAGAGATAGTCGTTTGGGACCAATAGGTGGTGGAACTTCAGAAATTCTTCGCGAGATTTTGTCGAAGATGATTATTGATAAACAGAACTATCAGCCTGCGGTGAAGTAAGCCGAAAGAGAATAGAATATAGAGTAAGGAGTAAAGAAGAAAGAATACCATGTCTTTATTCTTTGCTCTTTTTTCTTTTATCTATTTTGCGTGAAGGATAGCAGCGAAAAGCCCGCAGCGCAGCGAGGACTTGCAGCGAATAGCCTGACGGCGGCTGATGCCGTCTTTTGGAATGCGATTTGATTCCGCCGGCACGCCCCAATTCAATTGATAATTAAGAATGAATAATTAATAATGAACGGTGATGTGATTTTTTTTTAATTATTAATTGTAAATTCTTAATTATTAATTACATTTGCGCCCTTAACGAGAGGAGGTGTCTATATTATGTTAATTATACCAATTAAAGACGGAGAAAATATCGATAGAGCATTAAAGCGCTATAAGAGAAAATTTGATAAAACTGGAACTGTTCGTCAGTTGCGTGCGCGTCAAGCTTTTATTAAACCTTCTGTTACGAATAGAATGAAAATCCAGAAAGCGGCTTACATTCAGAACATGAGAGACAATTTAGAAAGTTAGTAGTAACTTTTTCAAAATAGAAACCGTTAGTCATTAAAGTTTAATACCTTTGATACTAACGGTTTTTTTATGGAGAATAGCAAGCTAGCTTTTAGTGATTATTTGCAGTTGGAGAAAAAATATTCTCTTCATACGGTGAATGGATATGGGACAGATTTACTAGTTTTCGAAGCATTTATTAAAAGGGAATTCGACCAAGAAGATTTGATAGAAGTCAATTATAGCCAAATTCGAAGTTGGATTGTTTCTTTGGTAGATTCAGGCGTTTCGAATTCATCAGTAAATAGAAAGATTGCCTCGTTAAAATGTTATTATAAATTTTTGTTGAAAACCAAGCAAATTGAAGTCAGTCCATTGCTCAAGCATAAAGCATTAAAGTCGCAAAAGAAGATTCAAATTCCTTTTTCTGAAAAGGAAGTCGATTTGGTTTTGAATCAGATTCAATATCCAGATGGTTTTGAAGGACTTCGAGACAAGCTGATTATCGATTTGTTTTATACTACTGGAATTCGAAGAACGGAATTAATTCATCTTACTTTATCGAATGTTAATGTCTCAAATAGTACTATTAAAGTTATCGGGAAAAGAAATAAGGAGAGGATTATTCCATTATTACAAATAGTAGTAGAACAAATCAGTACGTATTTGTCGGAAAGGGCTAATATAGAGCTAATTAAAGACGGTGCCTTTTTATTCTTGACTAAGAATGGCATAAAATTGAATGATTCTTTTGTCTATCGAATAATTAATCACTACTTTAGTAATGTCTCTGAGAAGGTAAAAAAGAGTCCGCATATATTAAGACATACCTTTGCAACTCACTTACTTAACAATGGGGCAGATATTAATTCGGTTAAAGAATTATTAGGACATTCTAGTTTGGCTTCGACTCAAGTCTATACACATAGTAGTTTAGCGGAGTTGAAAAAGGTATATGAAAAGGCACATCCTAGGAGTAATAAATAATTCGATATTATTTAATAACTAAAAAAAGTATTATGAAAGTAAATGTTCACGCTGTTAATTTCGCAGTCGACAAAAAGCTACTGGATTTTATCCAAGAAAGAATGGTAAAATTGGAAAAGTATTATGATAAAATTGTTTCTTTTGATGTTTTTTTAAAAGTTGAAAAGACTAGTGAAAAAGAAAATAAAATTGTAGAGGTTAAAATTCATGTTCCTGGAGATGACTTTATGGTAAAAAAACAATGTAAAACTTTTGAGGAAGCAATTGAGGTTTCGGCGGAATCTTTAGAGCGTTTATTGATAAAAAGAAAAGAAAAAATAAGAACAAATATTTAAATAAAATTTTTCGTAAAAATGTTTTGATTAAAAAACAAAATGATATACATTTGCAGTCCGTTAGAAATAGCGGGCTTTTTTTATTGATTATGCCAGCGTAGCTCAGTTGGCTAGAGCAGCTGATTTGTAATCAGCAGGTCGTGGGTTCGAGTCCCTCCGCCGGCTCTATAATTGTCGAGGCGTTAATAAAAAAAGTTGGGGAGATACTCAAGCGGCCAACGAGGGCAGACTGTAAATCTGCTGTGTGAACTTCGCAGGTTCGAATCCTGCTCTCCCCACACACTTTATTAAATAAGAGAAAACGCCAAGTTCACTTGAGCGTTTTTTTGTTTTAAGAAAGTGCGTAGGGTTCCCACCCTACGGATCATGAAATACTCCTGCTCTCCCCACAAAAATAAACTAACCCATTTTAAGAAGCTCGCTTCATTAAAATGGGTTTTTTATTTTTGTACAAGGTTTCCCAACTGAGGATCATTTGAAAAATAATCCTGACTCTTTTAATTGATTTCCTTCATGAAGCATGGAAACCTTGAAGATGCAAATTTTAAAGCACTTGATTGTTTTTGGATTTTGTTTTTGTGAAGGGTTTGCTTATTTCTTATTCATCTAAAAATTTTACAATAAAAAAACCGCTTCGTTTCCGAAGCGGTTTCTATTTATTAAAGACAATCTAATTATCTTTTGATAACTCTCAATGTTTTCACATTACTTCCTTGCGTTACAATGATATTGTAAACTCCAGAAGGATATTGTGATCCTATTTCTAAGTTAGTGATAGCAGCAACAGTTGCCTGACGCGCTTCAACCTCACGGCCTAACATGTCATACACTCTTACTCCTACTTGATCCTCACTAGATGTGTTCACATTCAATTTGAAGGTGTCAGCATAAGGGTTTGGATAAGCATTCACTTCATAGATAGCTAAAGCAGCACTAGTTTGTCTTGTAGCTGTTGATGAAGTTGTGATCGTACACAATACTGTCCCTTGAACATAGCTAGAAGCATACAATACGTCTACACGAATCGTGTAAGCAGTACTAGCTGCAGCTCCTCCTGCCAATTGTGGTAATTGGAATCTTGGGTTAACTGTTGCATACTCTCTTGTTTGAGCACCATTGGTTACTACGAATTTATATCCTTGAGCTCCAACAACTTGTTGAGCAAAGATAGTTGTCCATA
>CANHMG010000048.1 GCA_947461795.1 Flavobacteriaceae bacterium
TCTCATGAAGTGGATATTGCCATTCGAAAGTACGATAATGTTGCTATGGTGGAATGTAAATTTCATTCGAGTAGAGAAGCAACTTCGGATGTAAAAATACCGATGTATATTCTTTCTCGTTTTAACGATTTGAAAGAAAATAAACATAATATCTTTTCACAAAAAGACACAATTTCAAATTGTTGGATTGTTACCAACAACCGTTTTACGTCTGATGCAATAACTTTTGCAACATGTTCTGGAATGAATTTACTCAGCTGGGATTATCCTAAAGAAGCCAATATCCGAACTAAAATAGACAGTAATTTTCTTTATCCGATTACGTGTTTAACAACCTTGTCATTGGTTGAAAAAGACAAATTACTTATTTTGGAGGTTATTTTAGTGAAAGAAATTATCAATAATTCGCACTATTTAGAAAAAATCGGATTAAGTCCCAATCGAATAAAAAACGTTTTGAAAGAAGCAACCGAATTGTGTCAGTATATTTAATCTAGTTAAATGAAAATCAAATGAAAATAAAATTTTTTGGTGGAGCAGGAACGGTAACGGGTTCTAAAACTTTGGTCGAAAGCAATGGAATGCGGATTTTGATTGACTGCGGACAATTTCAAGGCATCAAACCGTTGCGGGAACTCAATTGGGAACCATTACCAACATTGCCTTCTACGATTGATTGTGTGCTTCTAACACATGGTCATTTGGATCACTGTGGTTGGTTGCCAAGATTAGTCAATCAAGGATTTAAAGGAAAAATATATTGCACGAGTCCTACCGCGTCAATAGCGAAATTGATTCTATTGGATAGTGCCAAAATTCAAGAAGAAGAAGCCAATTTCGCCAAAAAAGGGCAATATTCGAAACATGAAATAGCAGAACCATTGTATACAGTGCAACAAGCGGAAGCAGTTACCCCTCATTTTAAAGTTATTTCTGTCAATGAAACTATCGCTTTAGATGCTGAGATTACAGCCGTTTTTACTAATGCTGGGCATATCTTAGGAGCGTGTTCAATTGCCCTGCATCTTGAAAATAAAACCTTAGTGTTCTCAGGAGATATCGGTCGCGATAATGACGAATTAATGTATGCTCCTATCAAACCCAAAAAAGCAGATTATGTTTTCTTAGAAAGTACCTACGGGAATCGTATACATCCCAATTCAGATACTAAATTGGAGTTGGAATCGTATATTAATAACACGGTTCAAAAAGGAGGAACTATCATTATTCCGAGTTTTGCTGTGGAAAGAGCTCAAACAGTAATGTATTTGTTATGGCAGTTGAAAGAAGAAGGCAGAATTCCGAACATTCCCTACATTATTGACACGCCAATGGGAATTAGTGTGCTAAATATTTTTGAAAGTAATCGAAAATGGCACAAAATACCAGAGCACGAATATGTGGCAATGTGCAAAATGTTTGCTATGAATTCGGAGTATCAGGAGACTATCAACACTATTTTTGATACACAATCTAAAGTAATTATTGCCGCAAGCGGAATGGTAACAGGAGGTCGTGTTTTGAGTTATTTAGAACACTATATTGGTTTGCCTGAAACGACAGTTATCATCATTGGGTATCAAGCAGAAGGAACTCGTGGAAGAAAACTTTTAGAAGGTGCAAAAGAAATAAAAATACGCGGTAAATATTATCCGGTGCAAGCCAATATTCTTGAAATCCAAGGCTTGTCAGCACATGGCGATCAAAATGATTTATCGAATTGGCTTTCAGAATTAGAGAATAAACCGAAGAAAGTTTTTCTAGTACATGGTGAAAACCAACCCGCAGATGAACTTCGAATTAAGATTCAAGAAAAATATGGTTATGATTGTACCGTTCCCTTAATGGGTCAAGAAATTGAATTGTAAGGATTTAACAAAAAATTGATTTATTGACAAAACATATTGATTATTTTTGCCCCCATGAAATTTCATAAACACATCAGCTTATTTTTAGCCTTTTTCGTATTGGTTTCCAATATTGGATTTGCTTTCAATGTGCATTATTGTGATAATCAGATTGCTTCGGTTTCTTTCAATACTTCATCGCCAATTACTTTAGAAGAAGATTGTTGTGGTGTTATTGAAAAAACCTCTCATTGTTGTAAAGACAAAGTGGTCGTTATTCAAAAAAAATCAGACCAAGCTGTTGTAAAATCATTTTCATTTCAGTGGAATGATAGTTTACTTCCAAGACAATGGCAAACCGTTTTTTATAATGTTGGCGCACTTTGCAAAAGCAAAAATGTTCCCGCTTATTACTGCGAATCGAATGCGCCACCACTTTTTAAATTGTATTCTCAATATATTTTCTACGATCGGGTTTAATGTTCTACTACGAATCACTGCGGTGAATAAATTTGTATAAACATTATATTTCCATTATGAAAAAAACAATATTGCTTTTGCTGTTGTGCTTTGCTGCTTTTCATGGTTTTGCACAAGACACATTAAAAACAGTAAAAGTTGACACGAATCGTAAAAGCATTAAAAAATCTTTTAGCATTACTTCGAATACGACGGTAATGACGAGTAAAGAATTACTCAAAGCTGCTTGTTGTAATCTTGCAGAAAGTTTTGAAACCAATCCATCCATCGACGTTAATTTTTCGGATGCTTTAACGGGAACCAAACAAATTAAAATGTTGGGTTTAACCAGTCCGTATTTGATGATAACCGAAGAAAATATCCCGTCTGTTCGTGGAGCTTCCCAAGCCTATGGATTGTCTTTTACACCGGGAACTTGGGTAGAAAGTATTCAAATCACAAAAGGAGCGGGCTCAGTGGTGAATGGCTATGAAAGTATATCAGGACAAATCAATACGGAACTTATTAAACCTATCAAAGACATCCCTTTCTTTTTGAATGCTTATGGTTCAACTGATTCTCGATTTGAATTGAATACCCATTTCAACAAGAAAATTTCAGACGATTGGGCTACGAGTTTGTATGTTCATGGCAATACACGGATTGCTAAAAACGACATGAATCAAGATGGATTTTTAGATAATCCTTTAGGTCAGCAAATTAATTTAATCAATCGTTGGCAATATGCTTGCCCGGAAACAGGTTGGATTTCTTTTTTTAATTTCAAATACATGAATGACAAAAAATTAACGGGACAACTTGATTTTGATCGTACACGAGATAAAGGTTCCAATCTAATTTGGGGTTCAGAAATCAATACAGAACGCTTCGATTTTACTTCGAAAGTTGGTTATATATTTAAAGACATGCCTTTTCAAAGCATCGGTTTTCAAAACGCTTACAGCAACCACAATCAAGATTCTTATTTCGGATTGAGAAACTATGACATCAAACAGCAGAGTTATTATTCGAACTTGATATTCAATTCGATTATCAACAACACCAAGCACAAATTTGCCACAGGATTGAATTTTACGTATGATTCTTATGCGGAATATGTATTGCGTTCCGATGTCAGCAGAATCGATAATTCAGCAGGTGCTTTTTTTGAATATACCTATGACAACACCGATAATTTCAGTGTGATTTTAGGAGGAAGAATCGATTATCATAACCGATTGGGTGCTTTTGCAACACCAAGATTGCATGTTAGATACAATCCGTGGGAGAAAGGGGTTTTGCGATTCTCAGCTGGACGAGGAAAAAGAGCTGCCAATATTTTTGCGGAGAATCAAAATCTTTTTGCGAGTTCACGAACCTTTTCTGTATTGAATGATTCGGGGAAAATTTATGGCTTAAATCCAGAAATTGCATGGAATTATGGTGTGAGTTTTAATCAGCAATTTTTACTTTTCGGAAAAAGTGCTGATGTTGGATTCGATTTTTATCGTACCGATTTTCAAAATCAAGTTGTAGTAGATTTGTATGCGAGCCCACAACAAGTGTTGTTTTATAATTTAAAAGGAAAATCCTATGCGAATAGTTTGCAATTGGATTTCAATATCGAGCTCAAAAAACATCTCAATTTGCGAACAGCGTATAAATATTATGATATTCAAACCGATTATTTGTCTGGAAGCTACGAAAGACCGTTGCAAGCAAAGCATCGATTTTTTGCCAATCTTTCATTTGAAACTCATATTGTCGATAAAGGAAAGCAATGGAAATTTGATTACACTTTAAATTGGCTAGGAAAACAAGCGTTGCCAACTACAAGTTCAAATCCTACAGCAGATCAATTGCCTAAGTTTTCTCCTTCATTTTCTGTGTTGAATGTACAGGTTACTCGAACTTTTTCATCTACTTTTGAGATGTATATTGGTGGAGAAAATATTGGGAATTACCAACAAGAAAAAGCAATATTAGGAAGTGATAATCCATTCGGAACTACGTTTGACACTTCAATTGTGTATGCGCCAGTTTTTGGCCAAATGTATTATGCGGGACTGCGGTTTAAAATAAAATAAAAATTAAGAATTAAAAATTAAGAAAAAATGAAAAATATAGTAATGATGATGTGTTTGGTTTTCGTTGGATTATCAACACAGGCCCAAGAAAAGAAGAATAAAAATGCCAAATATACTTTTGAAGTAAATGGCAATTGCGAACAATGTAAAAAACGAATCGAAAAAGCGGCCTATAATGTTACAGGCGTAAAATCTGCAGGTTGGGATGTAGAAACGCATCAGTTGAGTTTGATTATCAATGAAGAGAAAACCAACGTTTTAGAAGTTAAAAAAGCTATTGCAAATGTTGGGCATGATACAGAGGATATAAAAACGACAAATGAAATTTATGAAAAACTACACTCTTGTTGTAAATATGATAGAAAGTAAATCGTAAAGATTTCTTTAAAATTAGGCTATAGCTTTGCGGTTAAGGTAAATTATTCTTACTTTCACAAACTTTAAATTCTAACTACAATCCGACTTATGAATCAATTCGAATGGACTCAATTACTAAATCCAGAGTTTTATATTACTTTTGAAATTGCTGGAATTCAATTGGGTTTGTATATTGTATTGTTTATCGTTTTTGCTGAAACAGGTTTGTTTGCTGGATTTTTTCTTCCAGGGGACAGTTTGCTTTTTCTAGCGGGAATTTACAGTCGTGATTTAGTTCAAAATGTAGCCTTTTTAGATAGTGATTTCATTAATGTTACCCTATTATCTACCGCTGTAGCAGTTTCTGGTGTATTCGGGAATATGACTGGTTATTGGTTTGGAGCTAAGAGCGGCTATTATTTGTTTAAGAAAGAAGATACATTTTGGTTTAAGAAAAAATACTTACTACAGTCGAAAGATTTCTTCGAAAAGTATGGCGGAAAAGCGATAATTTTCGCTCGATTTTTGCCGATTTTCAGAACGTTTGCGCCAATTGTAGCCGGAATTGTTTCGATGGATAAAAAGAAGTTTATGTTCTTTAATATTGTCAGTTCCTTTTTATGGTCCTTCGTTTTGATATTTTCAGGGCATTATCTTTATGGAGTTTTCCTCAAACAAGGCATCGATTTAAAACATCACATAGAGTGGATTGTTATTGGAATCATCCTTATTTCTACAGTTCCGGTTTTTATGAAATTGTTGAAGAAAAGAACCGCCAAGCCGACTGATCATGATTAATAATAAAAAAATCCGAAGTTAGTAGCTTCGGATTTTTTGTTTTTTAATAAATATTGCTATTACATCATGCCCGGCATTCCTCCGCCCATTGGCATTCCACCAGCACTTTCTTCTTTTATTTCTACTAAAGCACATTCTGTTGTTAAGATCATTCCTGCCACAGACGCAGCATTTTCTAAAGCAACACGAGTTACTTTTTTAGGATCAATAATTCCGGCTTTGAGCATGTCAACATATTCGTCTGTTTTGGCATTGTAACCAAAATCGCCTTTTCCTTCCGCAACTTTAGCAACTACTACTGAACCTTCTAAACCTGCATTTTCTACAATAGTTCTTAAAGGAGATTCGATAGCACGAGAAATGATTTGAATTCCGGTAGCCTCATCTGCGTTGTCCGCTTTTACATCTTTCAATACATTTTTAGCTCTCAATAAAGCCACACCACCTCCAGCAACAATTCCTTCTTCAACAGCAGCACGAGTCGCATGCAAAGCATCATCAACTCGGTCTTTTTTCTCTTTCATTTCAACTTCAGAAGCAGCACCAACATAAAGTACAGCAACACCGCCAGCCAATTTAGCCAAACGTTCCTGTAGTTTTTCTTTGTCGTAATCCGATGTTGAAGCTTCCATTTGACCTTTGATTTGGTTGACACGATTTTTAATCATATCCGCTTCACCAGCGCCACTAACAAGTGTTGTATTGTCTTTATCGATAGTCACTCTTTTCGCTGTTCCAAGCATGTCGATAGTAGTATTCTCTAAAGTGTAACCTCTTTCTTCAGAAATGACAGTACCACCAGTTAGGATCGCAATATCTTCCAACATCGCTTTTCTTCTGTCACCAAAACCTGGAGCTTTTACCGCAGCAATTTTTAAGGCACCACGTAATTTATTTACCACTAATGTTGATAATGCTTCGCCATCAACATCTTCAGCAATGATTAACAATGGTTTTCCTGATTGCGCAACTGGCTCAAGAACAGGTAATAATTCTTTTAATGAAGAAACTTTTTTGTCATACAATAAGATGTATGGATTTTCCAATTCCGCTTCCATTTTTTCTGGATTAGTTACGAAATAGGGTGATAAATAACCTCTATCGAATTGCATTCCTTCTACAACATCTACATAGGTTTCAGTTCCTTTTGCTTCTTCTACAGTTATGACACCTTCTTTTCCAACTTTAGCAAAAGCATTGGCAATTAATTCACCAATAACTTCATCATTGTTAGCTGAAATAGAAGCAATTTGTTTGATTTTTTCAGAATCGCTTCCAACTACTTTGGCTTGTTTAGCCAAATCAGCAACGATAGCTTCTACAGCTTTATCGATACCTCTTTTAAGATCCATTGGATTGGCGCCAGCTGCCACGTTTTTCAAACCTTCTTTAACGATTGCTTGCGCAAGTACCGTTGCTGTTGTAGTTCCGTCTCCAGCTAAATCATTGGTTTTAGAAGCAACTTCTTTCACCATTTGAGCCCCCATATTTTCTAAAGGATCTTTCAATTCGATTTCTTTAGCTACGGTAACTCCATCTTTAGTAACGTTAGGTCCACCGAAAGATTTACCGATAATTACATTACGCCCTTTGGGACCTAGAGTTACTTTTACTGCATTTGCTAATGCATCCACGCCACGTTTTAAACCATCACGTGCTTCAATATCAAATTTTATATCTTTTGCCATTTTTATTTTTTATTTTTTGTTCTTTTATATTGAATTAGATTATCGCAAGAATATCATCTTCACGCATCATCAAATAATCTTTACCGTCTAATTTTAGTTCAGTTCCTGCATATTTACCATATAAAACGGAGTCCCCAATTTTTACAGTCATCGCATGATCTTTTGTTCCGTTTCCAACGGCTACAACAGTTCCTTTTTGAGGTTTTTCTTTTGCGGTATCAGGTATAAAAATTCCAGAGGCAGTTTTGGTTTCTGCAGCTACTGGTTCGATAAGAACACGGTCTGAAAGTGGTTTAATGTTTAAAGCCATAATGTTAGTGTATTTGTGTTATATTTTGATGTTTCCTTGCATTTCAGAAAGTATGCCATCTTGTTAAAACTGACAATTTTGCTTAAAAAAAATGCCAGCATTGTCAAGCTGGCATTGAATATATTTTGAAAATAAATTATTTTTTCACTGGCACTGCCGTTGCTGGCACTTCAGTTGCTGGAGTTGTAGCAGCTGGAGCAGCTGTTTTTGGAGCCCCTGCTTCCGTTTGATCAATAATTTTAGAATCCGATTTACCTAACATATTAGGAAAACTTAGACTAGATAATAATATGAGTACAATTAATATTGTCGCTAAATACCAAGTACTTTTATCTAAGAAATCTGTAGTTTTTTGCACACCACCAATCATTTGTGAACCTCCTAATGCGGAAGATAATCCACCTCCTTTAGGGTTTTGCACCATGATTACGATAATTAATAGAAAACAAACTATTGTGATTAAAACTAAAAAAATTGAAAAATTACCCATTGTTATTATTTATTATTTTGTTGTAAATTTTTTATATCTAAAATTCGGTCTGCAAAGAAACTACTTTTTTCTGGATATTTCAAAATTAATATTTCATAAGCTTGAATTGCTTTTTGATATTTCTTTTGTTCCAAATAAACCCTTGCCAAAGTCTCTGTCATTAAGGAAGAATTGTCCGCATTACTAGGCTCGTAAAAAATAGTTGGAATCTCTACATCTTTTTTTATTGGTGGAATTTTGGGATTGGCCTGTATAAATTTGTCAATTAAGACGTTTTTTTTTTGCTTCTCGAAATTGACTTCAGAAGGTTTTTCTTGTTCTAGAGGATTCTCTATGATTTCTCGCTGTATAGGTTGAAATTTTGACAATTGTAACCATTCTTGAAACGAGTGTCTTTCTGTTAAAGAAAAGGCTAATGGTTTTCCTATTTCTAATTTTTCTTCTAAAACTTCAATGGGTTTCTCTTCTGAAATGAATTCTTCATTTACAGTGGTTACTATATTGTCTTTGGAAAGTTCATTAGAAATAGAAGCTTCTTTAATTGATGTTTTGATGGATTGTTCAACAGTGTTTTCCCGAACCTCTAATTTAGGATCATCAGAAACTATTTCACTTTCATTAACCGCAATCTCTAAAATTTCAGAGGATTTTTGTTCGTAGAATCCTTTTTGAATCGTTGTAAACGTGTCTGAAGTAATAAAGTCAAACAACACACTTCGATCTGTAGTATGAGCCGCCGCTATTTTTAAAGAATAGTTATACTTAAAACTATTTTGATTGTATAAGCCTTTCAAATATAAAGCTCTAGCACTTTGAAAGTAAGGAAATTCCTGAACAATCTTTTCCAAAGCCTCGGTTTGCTTGTCATTAACAGCATCGGGTTTGTTAATCAGATAGGTATATTCAGTTACATTCATAGAATTAATCAAAAAAGAAAAGCAAATTAACGAATTATTTTATTATTTACCACTTCGCAAGTGATTCGTTGAAAATGTCTTGGGTAATTCGTTCAAAAATTTCGTCAAGACCAGCAGTCAGTTTAGAGCCAACCAATTGTTCTGTACCCGGATAATTATAAAAGAAAGAGAATTTTTTTTCAAAAGTATCCGATTCTTTATTTTTATTCGAAAAACGAACGTTTACGGTAATCGACAAACGGCTTTCTGCAGCACGTTGATCCGCTGTTGCAGTTGTTGGGCTAATTCTATAATCGATGATTTCTCCTTCGTAAGTGATATCGCCACCCGAATTAACTAAATTTAAATTCGTTTGATTCTGAATTAAATTTTGTAATTTTTGAGTAAATGTTCTTTCAATTCCAGGCTCTATTAAAGAAGCATTGTTTTGAAAATAATTTACTTGAAAGGTTTTTGCATCTATTTTTCCCGTTCCAGTGAAATTATATACAGAGCAAGAGTTGCAACTCAGCGCTACAAAAAAAAGTAAAATATAGTTTAGGTATTTCATTTAAAAATTAAAAATTCAAAGATATTCAATTTAATCTTTATTCAAGTTACAAATCAAATTGTTTGATTTTTCGATACAAGGTTCTTTCCGAAATGCCCAATTCATCAGCAGCTGCTTTGCGTTTGCCTTTGTTTTTTTCGAGCGATTTTTTGATGAGTTCGATTTCTTTTTGCTCTAATTTGAGTACTTCTTCTTCCTCCACAGTTTCTGCAAATTGAAATTGTTCTTCGTTGTCTACAAATACTGTCGGGTTGTTTGGATTAGTCATGACCGATGTTCTCGGCGTTTCTTCAAAAGAAATTTCACTTTCATCCGCATTAGAACCGTATATTTTCTGTATCAAATTCGGATTGATATCTTGAACTTTTCCACTGCCGTTTTTCATCAATTCTAATGTGAGTTTTTTCAAATCATACAAATCACTTTTCATATCAAATAGAACTTTATATAATATGTCACGCTCAGTACTGAAATCACTTTCAGATTTTTTGTCTTTAATAACTGATGGTAAATTACTTCCTTCAGTAGGTAAATAGGATTGTAAAGTTGAAGCTGTAATGTCACGATTGGTTTCTAAAACTGAAATCTGTTCTGCTACATTTCGCAATTGACGAATATTTCCGCTCCATCTGAATTTTTGTAACACTTGCACTGCTTGGTCATCGAGTTTCAAAGATGGCATTTTGTATTTGTGTGCAAAATCAGCTGCAAATTTCCGAAACAATAAATGAATGTCGTCTTTTCGTTCGCGTAAGGGTGGTAAAGGAATGTCAACAGTACTCAATCGATAATAAAGATCTTCACGGAATTTCCCTTTTTCAATGGCATCAAACAAATTGACATTGGTAGCGGCTACAATTCGGACATTGGTTTTTTGCACTTGGGACGAACCTACTTTAATGAATTCGCCATTTTCCAAAACACGTAACAATCGCACTTGAGTAGTCAGCGGTAATTCGCCCACTTCATCAAGAAAAATGGTTCCGCCATCCGCCACTTCAAAATAACCCTCACGAGTTCCTGTAGCTCCTGTGAAAGCGCCTTTTTCGTGACCGAAAAGTTCACTATCGATTGTTCCCTCAGGTATCGCACCGCAGTTAACAGCAATATATTTTCCGTGTTTGCGATGCGAAAGCGAATGGATGATTCGAGGAATATTTTCTTTACCAACACCGCTTTCACCAGCCACTAAAACTGAAATATCGGTTGGCGCTACTTGTATCGCTTTTTCTATTGCACGATTGAGTTTCGGATCGTTTCCGATAATTTCAAAACGTTGTTTTATTGCTTGTACTGATTCCATTTTAATTGATAATTGATAATGGACAAGTGATAATTATGCTTTCCATTGTTAAATGTTTTAATTCATTTCCGAATATCCAACTGCTTCTCCAATCAAAGTTCCGCTGGTACAATCGGTGATTTTTACATTGACAAACTCTCCAATTTTATAATTTTCTTTAGGAAAGACTGCTGTAATACTTTGTGAATTTCTTCCTGACCAATCTTGATCTGATTTTTTGGATTCTTTTTCAATCAATATTTCTACAGTTTTTCCAACAAATTCCTTTGTTCGAAAAGCACTGTGCTTTCTTTGTTTGTCTACGATTTCTTGCAAACGACGTAACTTTGTAGTTTCAAGCACATCGTCTTCCATTTTTCTGCCTGCTAAAGTTCCTGGGCGTTCCGAATACGAATACATATATCCAAAATCATACTTAACATAGTCCATCAGACTCAACGTATCTTGATGGTCTGCTTCTGTTTCAGTAGGAAAACCAGCAATCATATCTTGAGTTATGCTGCATTCTGGAATCGTATTTCGAATGTTATCAATTAATTTCATGTATTCTTCTCGCGTATGCAATCGATTCATTGCTGCTAATATTCGATTGCTTCCAGATTGCACTGGTAAATGAATGTGCTTACATATATTAGGGTATTTAGCAATAACTTGTAATATACTCAAATGCATATCCTGTGGATTTGAAGTCGAAAAACGAATCCGCATTTTAGGAAAATTTACGGCGACCATTTCAAGCAATTGATCAAAATCGACTGCAGTGGCTTTTTGCATTTCCGAAGCATTTCCGAAATCTTTTTTGAGTCCACCGCCATACCATAAATAGCTATCGACATTCTGACCTAAAAGCGTAATTTCTTTATATCCTGTTTTCCACAAATCTTCAATTTCTTTCAAAATACTTTGAGGTTCCCGACTGCGTTCTCTTCCACGAGTAAAAGGAACCACACAAAACGTGCACATATTATCACATCCACGGGTAATCGAAACTAAAGCAGAAACACCATTAGTCATTAATCGAACAGGAGATATATCACCATACGTTTCGTCTTTAGAAAGAATGACATTGATGGCATCTCGGCCTTCTTCTACTTCTTGTAACAAATTGGGTAGGTCTTTATACGCATCTGGACCAACGACTAAGTCGACAATTTTTTCTTCTTCCAAAAATTTATCTTTCAAGCGTTCTGCCATACAGCCTAAAACACCCACTTTCATTTTTGGATTCACATCGCGTTTCACCGCATTGTATTTTTGTAATCGTTTTCGAATTGTTTGTTCCGCTTTATCTCGAATGGAGCAAGTGTTTACTAATACCAAATCAGCTTCCTCTAAAATCTGAGTCGTATTGAATCCGTTTTCAAACAGAATAGAAGCTACCACTTCACTGTCTGAAAAATTCATCGCGCATCCATAACTTTCAATAAAAAGCTTTTTAGTGTTTTCGGGTTTTTGATTCAACACAAGACTTTCACCTTGTTTGGTTTCATTCATAGTCTTATCCATAGTCACTTTTGAAGTGTTTTTTCTTAGGCAAAGATAATGCAATTTGACAAAATATGACAAGATGTCAGACGAAGTATTTGGAGTTCAATTTTTAGGAGCTATTTCCCGCTATCCGTTGCAATCTTTTTAACTCGTTCTAATCAAACGATATAAAAAGGATTTCCACTTCTATCGGGGCTAATTCGTTTAGTATAATAATAGAATATCCCGATGAATTGCCTAAAATTTCGTTCAAAAACACAATATTTAAAAAAAATAGATACTTTTGCGACACAAACAAAAGCAATATGGCAAAGAATTTAGTGATCGTGGAGTCGCCAGCTAAGGCGAAAACAATCGAAAAATTTCTAGGAAGTGACTATCAAGTAGAATCAAGTTATGGACACATTGCTGATTTACCTTCCAAAGAAATTGGAGTTGATGTTGCCAATGGTTTCAAACCTAAATATGAAGTTTCCGCCGATAAAAAAGCATTGGTTTCCAAACTTAAAACTTTAGCAAAGAATGCCGATATGGTTTGGTTGGCTTCCGATGAGGATCGAGAAGGAGAAGCCATTTCTTGGCATTTGTCTGAAGAATTAAAATTGGATAAAAATAAAACCAAACGAATTGTTTTTCACGAAATTACCAAAACAGCTATTTTAAAAGCCATTGAAAATCCTAGAGAAATAGACTATAATTTAGTCAATGCACAACAAGCACGTCGTGTTTTAGACCGTTTAGTAGGTTACGAATTATCGCCTGTTTTGTGGAGAAAAGTCAAAGGAGGTTTGTCAGCTGGAAGGGTGCAATCGGTTGCAGTTCGTTTAATTGTTGAAAGAGAACGGGAAATTCAAAACTTTAAACCTATAGCTTCTTATTCAGTTGTAGGTGAATTTACCAATGAAGCAGGAAAGACATTTAAAGCCAAATTACCTAAAAACTTTGCAACTAAAAAAGAAGCAGAAGATTTTTTACAATCAAATATAGGAGCCTCTTATAAAGTATCTGAAATAGATACCAAACCAGCGAAGAAATCCCCTGCGGCGCCTTTTACTACTTCAACATTGCAACAAGAAGCTGCAAGAAAATTGTATTTACCTGTTGGAATTACGATGCAATTAGCGCAACGTTTATACGAAGCGGGATTGATTACCTATATGAGAACGGATAGTGTAAATCTTTCGAAAGATGCTATGGATGCTGCACAAGCTGAAATTGTTAAATCGTATGGCGCTAAATTTTCAAAGCCTAGAGTTTTTGCAACGAAAAGTAAAGGAGCACAAGAAGCTCACGAAGCGATTAGACCTACAGATATGTCTCGTCATTCAGTGAATATTGATAGAGATCAAGCGAGACTCTATGAATTAATATGGAAAAGGACTCTAGCATCTCAAATGAGTGATGCTGAATTAGAACGAACCAATATAAAAGTAGAAGCAAATAAACATAACGAAGTATTTGCCGCTTCTGGAGAGGTCTTGCTTTTTGAAGGATTTTTAAAAGTATATCTAGAAGGAAATGATGAGGATGAAGACGAGCAGGAAGGGATGTTGCCTGCAATGAAAATTAATGAAAAGTTGCTTAATAATTCTATTTCAGCAACAGAAAGATATACTCGTGCCGCAGCAAGATATTCTGAAGCGGCGTTAGTTAAGAAGTTAGAAGAATTAGGAATTGGAAGACCTTCTACGTATGCACCAACTATTTCTACAATCATTAATAGAAAGTATATTGAAAAAGGGAACTTAGAAGGGCAAGAAAGGGCTTACACACAAATTTCCTTAAAATCTGGAGTTATCAATGAGCAAGTGTTGAAAGAAAATACCGGTTCAGATAAAGGAAAATTAGTACCAACGGATATTGGAACTATTGTGACTGATTTCTTAGTAAAGAATTTTGGAAACATTTTGGATTATAATTTCACAGCAAAAGTCGAACAAGATTTTGATGAAATTGCGGAAGGGAATGTGAACTGGGAAAAAATGATGCAAGACTTTTATAATAAATTTCATCCAAATGTAGTAGAGGTAGAAGCCAATGCAGAAAGAGAAAGCGGAGAAAGAATATTAGGAATTGATCCTAAATCTGGGAAACCAATAAGTGTTCGACTTGGTAAATTTGGTCCGATGGCTCAAATTGGAGAAGCCGATGATGAAGATAAAAAGTTTGCAAGTTTGATGTCAGATCAAAACATTGGAAATATTACTTTTGAAGATGCTTTGAATTTGTTTTTATTACCTAAAAATTTAGGCGTTTATAAGGGTGAAGAAGTAGAAGTAAATAATGGTCGTTTTGGTCCTTATGTTCGTTATGGAAGTGTTTTTATTTCTTTGGCAAAAGGAGAAAATCCATTAGATATTTCAATGGAACGTGCACAAGAATTAATTAATGAAAAAGTAAAAGCAGATGCACCAATTGCAACCTATAAAAATTTAGGCGTACAAAAAGGAGTTGGTCGTTTTGGGCCATTTATCAAATGGAATGGTATATTTATTAATGTCAGTAAGAAATATAATTTTGATGCTTTATCTCAATCCGATGTTGAGGCTTTGATAGAAGATAAGCTTCAAAAAGACATTGACAAAGTAGTTCACAATTGGGAAGAAGAAGGAATACTTGTTGAAAAAGCTCGTTGGGGAAGGTCTATTATTACAAAAGGAAAACTAAAAATTGAATTGAGTAAAGATATTGATCCAACAAAACTTACTTTAGCTCAAGTACAAGATCTAATTGAAAAGAAAACTCCTGCCAAAAAAGCGACAGCAAAGAAAGCTCCCACAAAAAAAACTACTCCAAATAAAAAGAAATAAAAAATGGAATTTAATTTTCTTGAACCAAACGATAAAGAAATTGAAAGTTTTATTGAAGGATTGTCTTCACAACAATTAGGAAGTAAAGTAGTTTTTCACAATTTTGAAAATTTTCCTGATCTTTTTAAAATACGAATTGCAATTATTGGCGTTATTGAAGTTAACCAAGATAATTCAATTGTTGATTTAAAGCATTTAAGAAAAGAATTGTATTCATTATATCCAGGTAATTGGGAAACTTCAATAGCGGATTTAGGAAATATACTTCCTGGGAATACGAGGAAGGATACTTATTTCGCTTTGCAAGAAATATTAGCTTCACTTGTTAAAAGAAACATTCTTCCTGTTGTAATAGGTGGTTCACAAGATTTGACTTATGCTTTATATAGAGCTTATGATGGTTTGGAGCAAATGGTAAATTTAGTCACTATCGATAGTAAGTTTGATTTTGGTAAAGAAAGTGATGTGTTATCAGCTTCTTCCTATTTAACCAAGATAATTTTAGAGGAGCCAAATAACCTTTTTAATTTTTGTAATTTAGGTTATCAAACCTATTATAATTCACAAGAAGAAATTGATTTAATAGAGAAATTATTTTTTGATGCCTATCGTTTAGGAGATATTTCAAATTCAATTTCTATAGCGGAACCTGTATTAAGAGATGCTGATATTGTAAGTTTAGATTTAAATTCTGTGATGTCTTCAGATTCAGGAAATTTCATTAACTTTACGCCTAATGGATTTTCAGGGAAAGAAATTTGTTCGTTAGCAAGATATGCAGGGTTGAGTGATAAAGTTTCTCTTATCGGAATTTTCAACCATAATGATTCTAAGCAAGAGTCACAATTAATGGCTCAAATTGTATGGTATTTTATTGAAGGATTTCATTATCGTTCAAATGAATATCCTTTTGGTAGTAAAGAAAAATATATAAAATATATTATTCCTTTTGAAGAAGTAGAATTAATTTTTTATAAAAGTCATAAAACAGATAGGTGGTGGATAGAAATTCCATTTTTATCAACTAATAATACTAAATTAAAAAAAAGCACGTTGTTACCTTGTTCTTATGAAGAATATTTAGAAGCATGTAACCAAGAAATGCCTGAAAGATGGTGGAAAGCTCAACGAAAAAATACAATATAGTTTAGTATTAAAAAATGCATATTAAATTGTTGTTTATATTTGTGTTATTTCCTACAAAAAACAATATTTTGTGCATTTTATCGATTTTATTTGTATTTTATCGATAAAATATTTTTCCGCTTTCATAATTAATTCTATTTTTGAAATGTGAATTAATAGATTGAAATTATTGATTTTAAATTTTAATAGTATTTAATTGCTTTTTTGAAAAATAATAAATAGGTTTACGCCCTTAAAATATTAATACATACATAACCCAATATATATGAAGAAATTCATTTCATTTTCAGTAATATTAGCTATGTTGGTCGGCTGTGGAGGTTCGAGCGATAAAGGTGAATTGGTAGGAGTTAAAGGTAAAAAATGGCATCCAGAAAAGCCATATGGAATGACTTTGGTACCAGGAGGTTCATTTATTATGGGTAAATCAGATGATGATTTGGCAAATGTTCAAGATGCTCCAACAAAAACAGTTACTGTTAGATCATTCTATATGGATGAAACAGAAATTACAAATAGTGAATACCGTGAATTTGTTGAATGGGTTAAAGATTCAACCATAAGAGTTCGTTTAGCAATTCTAGCAGATGAAGTCGGGGGTGGAGGAACTGCCGGTGCTGCTAAAGGTGGTAAAGGAGGTAAGAGTTCAGGAAGTATAGGAGATTTTGCTTTTAACGATGCAGACCCTGCAAAGATGACTGCTTATGATAAATATATGTATGAAAACTATTACAGTGTTGGTACAGATGATGATCCGTATGCAGGAAGAAAATTGAATAGAAAAGTAAAATTAATAAAAGACACTTCTAAATATCCAGATGAATATTATACTGAAGTAATGGATACTATGTATTTGCCTGTTGCGGAATCTTTTAATGGATTAAGAACTGTAGATGTAAATAAATTAAAATTCCGTTATTCATGGATGGATATTCAAGCAGCAGCAAAAGCTAAAACAGGAAAAAGAAAAGACTTTATTAAAACTGAACAAACTAAAGTTTATCCTGATACAACTGTTTGGATTAAAGATTTCGCATATTCATATAATGAACCGATGCATAATGATTATTTGTGGCATCAAGCTTATTCGGAATATCCAGTTGTTGGTGTAAATTGGAAGCAAGCTAAAGCATTTTGTGCATGGAGAACTTTAAAAAAGAATACATATATCAAATCTAAAAAGAAAGGAAGAGATTTGACGAATTCTTTTAGATTACCTACTGAAGCAGAATGGGAATATTCAGCTAGAGGAGGTCTTCAATCAGGAGCATACCCTTGGGGCGGTCCTTACACTAAAAATGACAGAGGTTGTTTCTTGGCTAATTTTAAACCAAATCGTGGTGATTATGCCGCAGATCAATCATTGTATACCGTTGAAGCAAAATCATTTGAACCAAATGGTTATAACTTATACAATATGGCTGGAAATGTTTCTGAATGGACTGATTCTTCATATGACGCTGGTGCATATGAATATGTATCAACTATGAATCCAAACGTGCCAGATTCAAAAAACATGCGTAAAGTTGTTCGTGGTGGATCATGGAAGGATGTAGCCTATTTTCTTCAAGTAAGCACACGTGATTTTGAATATGCAGATACTGCAAGAAGTTATATTGGCTTTAGAACTGTACAGGATTATATGGGTACTGTTTCTACAGGTAAAGTAGCTAAAAAATAATTAATTAACCAACTAAATATACATTAACTTAACTAACTAAATTTTTTTTATTATGGCAATTTTAAGCAAAAAAGCAATGAATTTCGCTTACGGTATGGGAGCGGCAATCGTAATTATCGGAGCATTATTCAAAATTACTCACATAGAGTTTGGCTTTATAACAGGTAACTTAATGTTAACAATTGGTCTTGTAACAGAGGCGCTTATTTTTGGTTTATCTGCTTTTGAGCCAGTTGATGATGAATTGGATTGGACGTTAGTTTATCCTGAACTAGCAAATGGTGAAGCTAGAAAAAAAGATGCTAAAAAAGAAGATCCAAAAGAAGCACAAGGATTATTATCTCAAAAATTGGACGCTATGCTTAAAGAAGCTAAAATTGATGGAGAATTAATGTCAAGTTTAGGTAATAGCATTAAAAACTTTGAATCAGCTGCTAAAGGTATTGCACCAGCGGTAGATGGTATTGCAGCTACTAAGAAATATAGTGAAGAATTAACGCTAGCTGCAGCTCAAATGGAGTCTTTAAACAGTTTGTATAAAATTCAATTGGATAGTGCTTCTAGAAATGCACAAATCAATAACGAAGTTGCTGAAAACAACTTAAAATTAAAAGACCAAATGCAATCATTGACTTCAAACTTGTCTTCGTTGAACAATGTTTATGGAGGAATGCTTTCAGCAATGAGTAACAAAGGGAATTAGTATCTCACTACATTTTTAATAGAAACAAAACAAACTTAATTAGAAAAAAATGGCAGGAGGAAAATTAACCCCTAGACAGAAGATGTTTAACCTTATGTATTTGGTTTTCTTCGCGATGTTAGCAATAAATATGTCCAAA
>CANHMG010000049.1 GCA_947461795.1 Flavobacteriaceae bacterium
ATGATTTATTTAACATTTAATTGCCCAAATATAAATAAATGCTTAAAATATCTTTGTTAAATTTGCAGAAAATAAGCCATCATGTTAGAAATCAAAATTAAAGAGACTCAAAACCCTTCCATACTCAAATTCGAATTCCCCGATTTTATCACTCAAAACGAAAATTTTGAATTCAAAAATATTGATGAAGCCAAAAATTCTCCACTAGGGCAACAGCTATTCTACCTGCCTTTTGTAAAATCTGTTTACATTTCAGGAAACTTTATCGCTATAGAAAGATACAACATCGTCGAATGGAATGATGTTCAAGATGCTGTAAAAGAACAAATTGAAGAATTTGTCAACAATGGCGGTGTTATTATCAAAGCCGACGAAAATACTACCAAAAAACAACCCATCACTGTCTACGGTGAAATGACTCCCAATCCAGCTACGCTAAAATTTGTAATCAATAAAATGGTCACAAAAACGGCAATGGAATTTAAAAATATCGACGAAACAAAACCTTCTCCACTATCCAAAGAATTGTTTAGTTTCCCGTATGTGAAAGAAATTTTTATCGACGAAAACTACATCTCCGTTAGCAAATACGATTCTTACGATTGGAACGATATTACCCTAGAATTACGTTCCTTCATCAAACTTTATATCGAAAACGGAGGCACTGTGCTCGACGAAGAACTCATCGTAGCTTCTCCAAAAATTGAAAAACAAAAAATTGAAAATTTCGATACTCTCGACACCACGTCTCAGCAAATCATCAACATTCTAGAAGAATATGTCAAACCAGCTGTTGCTGCCGATGGTGGAAATATCCTTTTTGATTCCTACGATGCTACGGAGAAAAGAGTAAAAGTTGTACTACAAGGAGCCTGCAACGGTTGTCCTTCATCAACTTTTACCCTAAAAAGCGGTATCGAAAACATGCTTAAAGACATGCTCAACGACAAAGACATTATCGTTGAAGCAATCAACGGCTAAATTTTATAGGAGCTTCTTCCCGCTATCCACTGCAATCTTTTGCGCCGAAAAAGGCACAAAAGGATTTCCGTTGCTATCGGGGCTAGGGCACCACAGTGCTAAGTTCGTTAATCAAAATCAACAATCGTTAATCGTTATTCGCTATGAACGAACTCTCCAAAGAAACCAGTCCATACCTACTCCAACACGCCAACAATCCAGTACATTGGAAAGCATGGAATTCGACCTCATTAACTGAAGCGAAAACCACCAACCAACTCATTATTATTAGTATCGGTTATTCCGCTTGTCATTGGTGCCATGTGATGGAACACGAAAGTTTTGAAGACAATGAAGTAGCGCAAACTATGAATGCAGGTTTTGTTTCTATCAAAGTCGATCGCGAAGAAAGACCAGATGTAGACGCCGTCTATATGAAAGCCATTCAAATGATGACAGGTCACGGTGGTTGGCCACTCAATATAGTAACGCTTCCTGATGGGAGACCAATTTGGGGAGGCACGTATTTCCGAAAAGCAGCATGGATTAATTCTTTAGAACAATTGCAAGAATTACATCAAACGCAACCTGAGAAATTGATCGACTATGCTCAAAAATTACAAGTTGGATTAGAACAATCAGCTATTATCCCATCGCAACCTTCAGATCAAGGAATGAGTCAAGAGGTATTGCTCCCGCTTATCGTAAATTGGAAAAAAAGTTTCGATTGGGACTTTGGCGGAATGGCACGTGCTCCTAAATTTATGATGCCCAACAATTATGCTTTTCTGATGCGTTACGGTTTTCAAAACAACGACCAAGAACTGTTAGATTTTGTTGATTTAACCTTAACCAAAATGGCTTACGGAGGTCTTTTCGACACCATTGACGGTGGTTTTTCTAGATATTCTGTAGATAGTAAATGGCATGTTCCTCATTTTGAAAAAATGGGATACGACAACGGACAATTAGTTTCACTTTATGCCAATGCGTACAAAAGAACCAAAAATCCACTTTATAAAGAAGTCATCGAAAAGACTTTAAAATTCGTTAGCAAAGAATGGTTAACTTCCGAAGGCGCATTCTATAGTGCATTGGATGCCGATAGTCTGAATACAAATGAACAATTAGAAGAAGGTGCTTTTTATGTTTGGACAGAAATTGAACTAAAAGCAATTCTTAAGGAGGATTTTGAATTGTTTCGTATCGTTTTCAATGTGAATGATTTTGGACATTGGGAACATCATAATTATGTCTTAATTCAAAATCAATCTTTGGATCAAATAGCTAAAGAAAATCAAATTGACCTTAAAACTCTTCAATCAAAAAAAAGAGAATGGGAAGATTTACTTTATCAAATACGAGAAAAAAGAAACAAACCCAGACTGGATGACAAATGCCTAACTTCATGGAACGCTATTTTGTTAAAAGGTTTTGTAGAGGCTTATAAAGCTTTACTTGACGAAAATTATCTTCAAACTGCCCTAACTAATGCCAACTTCATTGTAGAAAAATTGTGGTCTTCTAATGGAAATTTATGGCATTCCTTTAAAAACAACACCACCAGCATCAATGGATTTTTAGAAGATTATGCACTTGTAATTGAGGCTTTTATCTCGCTTTATGAAGTGACTTTTGATGAAGACTGGTTAAACCGTGCGAAACAATTGACCGATTATTGTTTTGATCATTTCTATGATACTGATCAGTCCATGTTTGCTTTTAAGTCAGATGAAGACGATCCTTTAATAACAACTCATTTCGAAATTGAAGACAACGTGATTCCAGCATCGAATTCGATAATGGCAAAGAATCTCTATCAATTAAGTATTTATTTCAATCATTCCTATTATGAAGAAATAAGTAAAAAAATGACTCGCAAAATTATTCCAGTAATAAACTATCCAAGTGCTTTTTCAAATTGGCTTGATGGATTTTTAAATTATTCCAATTTTTGTCAAGAATTGGCAATTTGTGGAAGAGAAGCGATTACAAATGCTAAAATATTCAACCAAAAATATGCTCCATCGGTGATTCTCGCCGGAACAACTTCGATATCGTCTTTGCCCTTTTTAAAGGAACGCTATGTGGAAGAAAAAAATGTATTTTATCTCTGTAAAAATAAAAGTTGTGACCTCCCAACTGAGGATTTTGAAAAAGTAATCAAAGAAATTGGAACGTAACGATTCGTTTCTATAACTTTATTTTATAAATTTGAGTGTTAACTAAAAAAAAGAATCATTATGGGATTAGGAACATTTTTTAAAAATTTATTTGGGTCAACAAAAAATTCTGCAGAGGAAATGGCTGATAAAGCAGAACACTTCATTGAAGAAACTATCGTTAAGGCTAAAGAAACTGCAGCGCCAATGTTGGAAAAAGCGGAAGAATATGCTGAAATAGCCAAAGAAAAAGCAGGACACTTTTCTGCAAAAGCTGAAGAAACAATCAGTGAAGCAATAGAAACAGTCAAAGAAAAGTCGGAACCGATTATCACAAAATCGGAAGAATTTGCGGAAGACGCAAAAGAAAAATTATCAGAAACTTTAGATATAGCAAAGGAAAAAATAAATTCCTTTACCAATGATGGAGCGCATGATGCAAAAGAATCTGAGGAAATCATCACAAATAGAATAGAAGAAGACGCTGATTAAATCGTTTAAAAAACTATTTTTGTAAAAAAATCACCTTCTTTAATTGAGAAGGTTTTTTTATTACTAATACTATGAAACAATTACTTATCAACTCCAATTTAATAGATCAATATTCAACATTTTTTTTAAATGCATTGATTGATTATTCTCCAAAATTAATTGGAGCATTGTTACTTTTAATTCTTGGAATTTGGGCTATCCGATTTATAAATTCGGTTTCTCGAAAAATCATGATTAAAAGAGAAGTCGAACCTACTTTAATTAAATTTCTTTCCGACATTATCTTCTGGGGATTGCGGATCGTATTATTTATTGCTGTAATATCAAAATTAGGAATAGAATCTTCTTCTTTTCTTGCTATACTTGGAGCTGCTGGATTAGCAGTAGGTCTTTCTTTACAAGGATCATTGAGCAATTTTGCTGGAGGAATCCTGATCATTCTTTTCAAACCGTTTAAGCTAGGTGATACCATAGAAGCACAAGGTGCAATAGGAAAAGTTATCGATATTCAAATATTTGTGACGCAATTATTGACCGACAGTAATGAAGTGGTCTTTATTCCAAATGGAATATTATCCAATGGAAAAATTGTTAATTATTCTGAAAAAGCAATTCGAAGAACGGATATCAACATTCGAATATCTTATCAGATAAATATTCAAGTTGTGAAAAACATCATTCAAAACATATTAGATTCTAATCCAAAAATAATTCAAGATCAAAAACCAATTCTATTTGTTCGAGAATTGACAGATTCAGGAATAACGTTAGCGGTTCAGGCCTGGACAACAAACGAAGATTACAAAGAAGTGTGTGCTTCTATTCTTGAGGATTGTATCATTAATTTTAATAACAATAAAATATCATTTCAGGATGAATAAATTTTAGTATTTTTAAATTATGAAAAAAATAATTTATATTCAATTTGTTGCTTTCATTTGCGCATTTAAATGCTTTTGTCAAAACCAAGGAACTAATGGGACATATTATGTTTTAGATCCTAATCATGCTGGTAAAATTTTTCATAATCCAACAAGTGAAACAAATCGAATTTTAGGAACACCTTACACACAAACTAAGTTTGCCTACGCGGAAATTGAAAATATTCCCGACAAACATTTTATGAGATATAATGCTTATAGTGATAATTTTGAATTCATTACGTTCAAAAATGACACTTTAGAAATGGAAAAGATGGATAACATTAATAACATTACGTTCACAAAACCCTATAAAAAATACAGTTATTTGAATTATATTTCGAACACTAAGGGGCGTAAAAAAGGGTATTTAGTTGAAATGTATACCAAAGGAGATTTTCTGTTATATAAAAAAGAAGCAGTTACTTTTTATGCTGGCAAAAAGGCAAAAAATACTTTAGAAACTGATATATCTGCTAATTATTCAAAAGTGAGCTATTCCTATTTTTTTAAAACAAAAACAGGAAATATTATTCCATTTCCTGAAAATAAAAAACAACTCATCAAGTTATACCCTGATAAAAAACAAGAAATTGAAACTTTTATAAAAGAGAATAAAGTTTCATTTAGTGAAGATTATGATCGAATAAAAATTATCGATTTCCTTTCAGCTTTATAATTGTTTCTTGGGTGTTGTCGCGATAAAGTCTTTTAAATACAACGGTTCGAAATAAGCAACATTTACAAAATCCTTTTTTATATATTTTTCAAAACTCAAAAGACTCATTTCTTTTGAAGAAGGATATTTAATTTCTTCTTTAAAAATAAAATTAGAATTCGTCAAAACTTCTTTACATTTTATAGTCGAATCCCCAATAAAATAGATAGTTTCGGTATATTCTTTAAAAGAATCTGCTGTAATAATTTCGGCTTGAGTTTCTATAATTTTTTGATGATGCGCATCAAATACTGCACTATACACTTCCATTCTTCTCGCATCAATCATTGGAATTATTAATCCTTCTTCTATGTGAACTTGTGCCGCCAAAATTGCTAAAGTGTCCAACGCAATCAATGGAATATCTAAAGCATAACACAATCCTTTGGCTGCAGAAATACCTATACGTAAACCCGTATAAGAACCAGGGCCTTGACTAACTGCTATTGCATTTAAATCCGTATATTTTAAGTTTGTCTCAATTAGAAGTTCTTCTATAAAAACATGCAGCTTCTCAGCATGTGAATAGCCTAATTCTGCGATTTCTTTACACAGTACTGTTTCTCCATCTTTGGAAATAGAAACTGAACAGTTTTTGGTTGCTGTTTCTATGTTTAGAATATAGACCATTATTTTTTGGTTTCGGGTTTTTCTTTTGAAGCAATTTTAACTTTATCTCCCGAATTTAAATCTTTTGTTACTGTAGTATAAGGTCCAACAATAACAACATCCCCTTTTTGAATTCCTTCCGTTATTTCAATATTGGTGTCGTCCTGAATACCCGTTTTAATAATTCTGATTTTTGATTTGTCTCCAACTTTCACAAAAACACATTCGTATTTTTTATCACTTTGAGGTTTTACTTTATTTTCTTCCGATTCTAAATCCTCAATTTCTAATTTTTTAACAGCAGAAGTGTCCGATTTTACCACAACTGCACTAATAGGAATTCCTAAAACATTTTCTTTTCTAGTAGTAATAATATCAACAGTAGCTGTCATTCCAGGTCTAAACGGAGAATAACTGATTGGTTTCCCTGCAATTAAATCCAGATAAGATTCTTTTAATATTCTTACTTTTACTTTAAAATTAGTTACTTGATCTGCTGTCAAAGTAGTACTCGCAGAGTTAGAAATGCTGGTGACAATTCCTTTAAATTGCTTTTTTAAATAGGCATCCACTTCAACTTTAGCAGAATCTCCAACATTGATTTTAACAATGTCGTTTTCATTGACATCCACTTCAACTTCCATATTATTAAGATTCGCAACTCTCAATATTTCTGTTCCAGTCATTTGTTGTGTGCCTAAAACACGTTCCCCTAATTCGACATTAAGCATCGAAATAGTTCCGTCTGCAGGCGCATAGATTGTTGTTCTTCCTAAATTGTCTTTGGCTTCATTTACGGTTGCTGAAGCACTTTGAACATTATAATAAGCCGATTGTTTTGAGGCTTTGGCAGACTCAAAAGCAGCAACCGCTTTATCCCATTCGGACCTAGAAATAATTCCTTTATCAAATAACGTTTTACTTCGGTCGTAATTGGATTTTGATTCTTTAAAACTTGCATCCGCTTGACTCAATCCAGCTTTCGTTTGAGACAATCCAGCCACAGTTCGGTTATAGCCTGACGTATATAAATCTGGGTTGATTTTTACTAATAAATCTCCTTTTTTTACTACTTGTCCCTCTTTTACGGGCAGCGCTATTATTTCTCCAGAAACTTCAGAGGATATTTTTACTTCTATTTCAGGTTGAATTTTACCCGTTGCAGAAACGGTTTCTACAATAGTCATGGTATCGACTTTTGCAATTTCAACTTCGATGCTAGTATCTTTATTTCCGATAATTCCTTTTTTAGAAAGCACTAATAGAGTACTTACTAATACTACAGCAGCTCCAATTAAATAATAGGTTGTTTTCTTAGTCATGACTTAATTTTATTTAATAATCTGTATACCAAAATAGAATTCGACAATTTTAGTTCTAAATATATAATCGTATTTGGTTCTCAAAACTTCCGATTGGGCGTTGGTAAACAAACTTTGCGCTTGATTAAAATCGAAGGCATTCATCATTCCAACTGCGTATCGTTCTTTTGCATAATTGAATGCGTTTTCTCTAGCTTCCATGGCTTGTTGAGCCGATTCATAAGCTTTCAAAGCTCCTTTAGCATCCGTGTAAACAGTATAAATTGTGCGCTCTAAATCTAATTCACTTTGATTTAATGCTATTTTACTTTTTTCTAAAGAGATTTTATTTCTGGCAACTGTATTTCTGGCAGAGAAACCATTCAAAATCGGCACGTTCATTTGCACTCCAAAATTATGTCCTTTATTGTCACTAAATTGATCAAATACAGGAGCTGATTTTCCAAAAACATACGACCGATTAGGCTGTAAAACCGCATAATCAATACCTCCAACATTAACAAAATCTCCAGTAGGAACTATTGGATTTGTCGTGTCGAATTGAATTCCAGTAATTCTATCCGCATAAGAGGCTCGAGTACTAAAACTATAAAATCCTTGAATTGTTGGCTGATAAGCGCCTTTAGCGATTTTCACGTCTTTTTCTGCAATTGCTACATTAGTCTTAGCAATCTTCAACTCCATTCTGTTTTCTCTTGCTTTTTCTAAAATTGCTTCCGGTGTTTGTAACATAACCGCACTTTGATTCGCTTCATTATTAATTTCAGCAACATCAAAATCTTGAAATTTTTCTAATTGTAATAATTGTGCTAAACTTAATTTAGAAATCAACAACGTGTTTTCAGCGTTTATCACTCTTTGTTTGTCTCCCGCTACGGTTGCTTTACTATCTAAAACATCTCCTTTAGGCAAAGAACCTGAATTTACTAATTCTTCGGTTCGTTGAAGTTGCTTTTCATTTAAAACCAATTGTTCTTTTTGAACTTTTAAATTTTCAATATTAAAAAGGATTTGCAAATATGCATTGGAAACATTTAAAGCGATATCGTCTTTTATTTTATTCAATTGATATTGCGCTCCAATAATTGAAAGTTGTGCTCTTCTATAACGATTTTGATTTTGCAATCCTTTGTAGATATCGATTCCTGCATTCAAACTTGCAGAAGTAAATTGTGTGGTTTGATTTTCTAATAATCCTGTTGTGATGTTCTGATTCAATCCGATGTTCCAAGAATGCGATGCTGAAGCATTAAAACTTGGAAGAAAATTCCCAATTGCAGAACTTTTATCAATTTGAGTTAATTGAGAGTCCAATTCGGATTGTTTTATTGTAATATTATTCTCTATAGCATATTTAACACATTCTTCTAAAGTCCATTTTTTGGATTGAGCAACAGTAATTGTTTGAACAATCAAAATGAAAAAGAAACAAAATCCAACAATTTTTTTCATGCTTTTTTTATGTGAAAGTGTTGCAAAGGTAGCACACATAATTAATTTATAAACGTAACTTCAACTTTCTTTTAGTGAAAATTTATCGATTTTCATTTAAAAAAATAAATAAACTTTATTCTGAAATCCATTAGACAGTTTTCATTATTTTTTGTTACACTTGAACTTAAAATAGCTTCTATTTGATTAATTTCGCAGTCATTAAATTTCATAAAAATGATTCCATTTCGTTCCCAATTAATTTTTATTGCTCTCGTTTTTCTATTCATTAGTTGTAATACAACTCAAAAAATAGCATCTCTAAAACCCGAACCAGACGATGCTTCACCCTTGGTTTATGAAAATGCTATTTCGTATATCAATATGCCCATTCAAATCAAATTAAAAGATGTTGAAAACAAAATCAATTCTTCTTTGACTGGTTTAATTTATGAAGATTCAAATATAGAAGATGATGATATCGAAGTAAAGATTTGGAAACAAGCTCCAATACAATTGGATAATATTGAAGGTAAAATCAAAACCCTTTTACCATTAAAAGCATTGGTGAAATATCGAATTGGAACGAATAAATTAGGAATCGCTTTATATACGACGAAAGAATTTCAATTTAACGGCACCATCAATTTACTCAGTGAAGTAAATTTATCCAATTGGAAATTAAGCACAAAAACCGAATTCAGATCTTTAGATTGGAATGAAAGCCCAAGTGTTACTATTTTAGGAAAATCAGTTCCCATTACATATTTGATCAATCCTGCTTTGCATTATTTCAAATCAAAAATGGAAAAAAGTATTGATGATGCTATTGAAAAATCGATGGATTTCAAGCCAAATGTATTGGACGCATTAGAGAAAATTTGCACTCCATTTCAGATGAACGAAAACTTCGAAAGTTGGTTAAGAGTTGTCCCGGTAGAACTTTATACTACTGACGCCAAGCTTCAAAAAGAAACCATTGCTTTTGAAATGGGAGTTAAATGCACGATGGAAACATTAGTTGGACAAAAACCGATGAGTCAATTCAATCGCAATAAAATTATTTTAAAGCCAGTTTCTAAAATGCCCGAACACGTCTCGGCAAATATTGTAGCTGTGTCAACCTATGCAGATGCTTCCAAAATAATGACGAAGAACTTCACTGGTCAAGAATTTGGTTCTGAAAACAAAAAAATGAAAGTTCAAAATGTTGCACTATGGCATAAAAACGGGAAGATGATTATCGCATTAGAAGTTCTGGGAAGTATTAATGGAACCATATACTTGAGTGGGTTTCCGCAATATAATGATGCAACCAAAGAAATCTATTTTGACCAATTGGATTATGTTATTGACACCAAAAGCAAATTGATTAAAACCGCCAATTGGCTTGCGCAAGGTTATGTTTTAAGAAAAATTCAAGAAAACTGTAGGTATTCTATTGTTCCTAACGTAGAGGAAGGAAAATCAAGTATGCAAAAATATTTAAAGAATTATTCGCCGATGCCTGGTGTCTTTGTAAATGGTTCGTTGAAAGACATTCAATTTCAAAAAATTCAATTGACCAATAAAGCGATTATTGCGTTTGTAAAAGTAAACGGCGATGTTTCGATTACGGTGGATGGATTCAAATAATCTATGCTTTTTTCTTTTGGTAAATCCTATAAACGGCAAAACCAATTAATGCCACAAGTATGTACGGGATTAACATTAAATAGACAATTCCATCATTGACAGCTTCTGCTTTCTTAACGTTTCCTTCTCCTTCTAAAGCAGCGCGACACATCGCACATTGCGCATTTAAAGAAAGAGAAAAGAAGAAAGATGCAAGAAACAAGAAAATAGTTCTAATGTCTTGTCTTGACTCCTGGATCTTGGCTCTTTTATCTTTACTTAACATAATACGGAGCAATCATCAAATAAACAATAACTCCAGTAACCGCTACGTAAAGCCATATTGGGAAGGTGATTTTAGCGATGTTTTTGTGACGATCAAAACGCTCTGCTAAAGCTCTTACATAGGTAATTAATACCAAAGGAATTACTGCAATTGACAAAAAGATATGGGAAATTAATATGAAAAAATAAACGAATTGAATAACTCCTTCTCCACCAAATTTTGTAGAATCAGCAGTCATATGATAGGCTACATACATCACAAGAAAAGTTAAAGACAATGCGATTGCTGAAGTCATTAATCGTTCGTGTAATTTTCTTTTTCCGTTCTTAATTGCAATTACGGCAGATACCAGAACAACAGCAGTAATTCCATTTATAGTAGCGTAAATTGGAGGCAAGAAAGAAAGTGGTTCTACTTGAATTCCAAAGTTTTTGAGTTTAACATTAAATAAAATGGCTACCACTACTGGTATAAGTATTGAAACTGCAACGATGTATTTATTGTATTTGTTTTCTGTTATTTTGTTTTCCATTATTCTTTTAATAAAATTGAAATATCTTGTTGTAATGCTTTTACGCCTTCTTTTTCTAAACCGTCATAATATAAAATTGGATTCCCATATTCATCTTTTCTACATCGAATGTCCCCATTTTTGTCGATAAGTGCAAACAAACCAGAATGTTCAAATCCACCATTGACTTTACTATTTTCCCCCGCATACAAATTGAAGCCCTTATTGGCAAGATCATAAATGTATTTTTTATCACCTGTTAGAAAATTCCAATTTGAAGATTTTACTCCCAATTGTTCAGCATGCTCTTTCAAGACTTGTGCTGTGTCATGCTCTGGGTCGATTGTAATTGAAACGATACCAAAGTTAGGGTTTCCAAAAAATTGATTTTGAATTAAAATCATATTTTTATTCATTTTAGGGCAAATAGACGGACATGTAGAAAAAAAGAATTCCAAGACATACACTTTCCCTTTATAATTGGAATTAGAAATGGTATTATTATTTTGATTGGTCAATTCAAATTTTGGAGCTGGACCAATTTTTTGAAGTTTGCTCTCCGATGTTTGATGGTTTTCTACTTTATCTAAACGATCTCCTTTAACAACCTCACCATTATTGATTCTTGAAACTATTTTTGGAATAGCATAAATACCAAAAAGAAGTATAATAAATGAAATTCCGATATAAGATTTATTCTTTAACATGTTGAAATAGAGTTATATTTGACGGTCGGCATTGTTTTTTTTGAGCGCCAATCGATATTCCGCGAGAATCACTTTTACATCATCTGTCATTTCATTATACAAATCAGGGTTCGATGAAGCATCATAGCCTTCTTTGTATTCATCCTTATCTTTTCGACCTCGAAGATTTCTTTTCTTATCAAGTATGTAAACATTGTTTGTCCCAAAATGAGAATCTAGCTTTGATTTTAGTTTTAATGAATCATAGAAGGTTTGAATCTCATTGGTTGGTGCAAAAACAAACAACCATTTTGAAGTATCGGTTAAATCTTTTAATCCAAGAAGTATTTCTTTTACTTGATTTTCTGTTCCTAAAGGAGCTATCATGACAAATTGAAAATCTTTAAATTCTCTGTTTTTGTTGTAGATCTTTTGATTTAAGTTGAAGTAGTTTCCTTTATTTCTTATAATATCGTTACCTGTAAAACCTAAAATTGTAATTTTTTTATTTAAAGTGACTTCCTCACCATATAAAGATTTCCAATGTGCTATATCTGGAACAGTAGGTGTAACTGTTGGAAGAAACATAAAACTATTGACTCCTGTTGCAAAAAAAAGATAGGCTACAATGGGGAAAATAAAAAGAGTAAATAAGACAAAGTTTTTTTTCATTTTACACAATGAATTTATGAAGTACAAAAATAAAAAAAGGTACGCAATGCGTACCCTTTTTTTGAATTAATATGTTGTTAAAAATTCCATTTTATGGTAGACGATTTAAATATTTCAAAGACATAATCTGCTTCAATTAATAATATAAAAAGTAAGTACATTACTAAGAAAATAACGGGTGAAACTACAGCCCATCTGAGACTAGCTCTTTCTCCTTCCATGTGCATAAATGCCCATACAATATAATACGCTTTAAATATAGTTAAGGCATAGAAAATCCAATTTAATAGATTCATCCCTAAAAATTGATTCATGTGCAATGCCTCTGGTTTAATTATTCCAAGAAAAACTTCCACTGTAGTTACAACAGATAACAATCCAAAAACAAACCAAATTCTTTTTATATTAGATACGTGTTCGTGTGACATAATAATAACTTAAATATTAAACTAGATAGAATACAGTAAATACAAATACCCAAACTAAATCGACAAAGTGCCAATAAAGTCCAACTTTCTCAACCATTTCATATGTTTTTCTTTTTTCATATGTACCTAAAAGCACATTGAAGAATATAATAACATTGATAATTACTCCAGAAAATACGTGAAACCCGTGAAAACCAGTAATAAAGAAAAAGAAGTCAGCGAATAATTTACTACCGTATTCATTGCGAACAAGGTTGGCACCTTCCACTACTAAATGAGCGTTTTCTAATCTTCTTTCAGATTCTGCTCTTGTCAAAATAGTTTTATGCTTATGTTTGGTTAAAGTGTGATCTACTTTAGGATCTTTCTTTGCCTCAGCATCATCTTTGTAGATTGTTTCTGTACGAACTAAAATTTCAGGATGCGCTTTAAAGCCGGCTTGAACTTCTGCAACAGAATAAGTTGGTAAAGTTGGCTCTGACATAAACCAACGACCTTTACTTCTATCCAATTGTTCTCTATCTTCAGGTAAAGTAGCTGCAAAATCTTCCAATTTTACTCTTTTCCCTGTGTTGTCAACAAATTGAAGAAGACTTCCACCTTTAGTTTCGATAGCACCATATTCTCCTTGAATAAAATTCTTCCATTCCCAAGCTTGTGAACCAACGAATATTAAACCTCCAATAATGGTTAGAAACATATAAAAGGCAACTTTAGCTTTATTCATGTGATGTCCTGCATCTACAGCCAAAACCATAGTTACAGAAGAGAAAATTAAAATAAAAGTCATCAAAGCCACATAATACATAGGTGCCGCAACACCATGCATAAAAGGAAAGTGAGTAAACACTTCTTCGGCTAATGGCCAAGTTTCAATAAATTTAAATCTAGAAAAACCATAAGATGCTAAAAATCCAGAGAAGGTTAAAGCATCTGATACGATAAAAAACCACATCATTAATTTGCCATAACTTGCTCCTAACGGTTCATTTCCGCCACCCCAAATTTTTTCTTCACTGTTTGCAGTTGTTACTGTCGCTCCCATAAAAGTTAATCGTTAAAAAGTTCCCAAATTTACATTTTTTTCTTATTTAAAGAAATATAAAAACAAAAACAAATAAACCCACAATAAATCAAGGAAATGCCAGTACATCACACCTAGCTCTATTCCAAGGGTTTGAGTGGAATTGTATTTTTGTTTAAAATGATTATAAATTATAATTAAAAGTGAAATTATTCCTCCTGATAGATGAACAAGATGCGTTAAGGTAACTACATATAAAAAAGTAGTCGTTATAGAACTCGCACTTCCAGTAAAAAAATAACCTGCATCTATTACTTGTCTGAAACCAACAAATTGCAATATCACAAATAAAATTCCGAGTGCTAATGTACCTAAAAGAAATGAAGTTGTTGCATTTCTATTGTCTTTTTGTATGGCTTTTTTAGCCAAATGAAAGGTAATACTACAACAAATAATTACAAGTGTACTTAGAAAAAAAGCAGTTGGTAAATGAAAATCTTTCAACCAATCTGTTCTTGATTTACTAACCACAAAAGCACTTGTTAGTCCAGCAAACATCATCGTCATACTAACCATGGCAAACAACAACAGTAATTTATAAGATCGGTCGTTCCTTGCTTTTTCTTCTTCTTTCGTCATTTTATCTATAATCATTATCGTATAAATTTATCAAGTATATAAATTATTTGCAACAAGGTAATATAAGAAACACTCACCAACATTAATGTTCTAGCCGATTTTGCTGTTCTCGTTTGATAAAGCTTCACCGCAAAATACAACATCCATAAACCTAATACAAATACACAAACTGCACTTATGGGTGTGATAAAGAAATTTCCAGTAAATCCAAGAACAGGAAGTAACGAAGCAATAATTAACCAAACCGTATACAATATAATTTGCAAGGCTGTTGATTTGTCTTTTTTACCAGAAGGCAACATAAAAAATCCCGCCTTTTCATAATCTTCATACAAGAACCATCCAATAGCCCAAAAATGAGGAAATTGCCAAAAGAACTGAATCAAAAATAAGGTCCCAGCTTCGATTCCGAAATTTCCAGTTGCAGCAACCCAACCCAACATAAAGGGAATTGCCCCTGGAAAAGCGCCTACAAAAACCGACAAAGGCGTCATGGTTTTCAAAGGCGTATAAACGCTTGTATATAAAAAAATGGAAATGGCTCCAAACATTGCTGTTTTTGGATTGATAGAATACAAAATCGCAATTCCAAGTAGTGTCAGTAAACCTGCAATAACTAAAGCCGTTGTTGGCGTCATCCTGCCTGAAGGAACTGGTCGGTTTTTAGTCCGATCCATCAAAGCATCCAAATCTTTCTCAATCACCTGATTAAAGGCATTCGATGCTCCAACCATCCCATAACCACCAATAGCTAATTTGAGTAAAATAAGCCACCCAGCGATGCTAAAATCATCCACGCCTAACATAAAACCCGCTAAAGACGAAAATACAACACTAACAGCAAGTCTTGCCTTGGTAATTTCAAGAAAATCAGTTGTAATCGATTTGATAGAAAGTGTATTTGAGATTGCGTTCAACGTGTATTGATTTGTGTTTTTCAAAACTGTTGCAAATGTACTTTAACAAAAGGGATTTGACAAAAAAACAATTCATAAAAAACACGCTAGTTTTCACCCTTTTTTTAGAAGCTTTTTCCTGCTATTCGCTGCAATCTTTTTTGTTTTATCATACCGAGCGCAGACGAGGTGCTTTTCGGAAACAAAAAAGGATTTACGCTACTATCAGGGCTAGGGCTTTCAATTAATAATCAAAATACCAATTGAAAATATCGCATCGCAATCCCAAAGAAACCCATGTGCTACTTTCTTTAAAAGTTGTCAATGTTTCTTTTGTCGGATCAAAATTGCGATAGATAAAACTTCCGAACAACTTCATATTCGTTTGTGGATTGATCAAATAACCCGCTTGTAAATCCGCAATAACAATAGTTGTTTTGTTTCCTTGACCTACACTCACATTAATATCGTAAGGGCGGTTTTCATTGTAATTTTGATAGATATTTCCTCCATAATTAAAAGAATCTTCAGCGGTATTAAAATCCAATCCTCTAATTCCATATGTCAATTTGGCATCAGCAAAATATCTTCCATGATGATAGCGAGCAATAAATATCGCTTCTCTAAAATTTCCTCCCCATTGATGACCTAAATTTTGATTGGCATGACCATAATTCGTCAAGGGGTCGCTATGCGAATATACATAAGGTCTTACATGATTGTATTCGAGTTGTAACAACAGGTTTTTCACATTAAACGCATTGAAATATTTCACACCCAATTGATACCCGTATTTATTCTTCCAACTTCCTTCTCCTTTTTTAATATCTTCTAATGAAAATTCATCCAGTAAAAATTGTCCATAAAAATTAAGTTGATTGTTCCATTTGTATTTATAGGTCAATCCTAATAACGCATTACCTGTTTTGGCTGAAGAGGCAAATTCCACAGAACGATAAAAAACAATCGGATTGAAAAAACTCATGTCAAAACCTCTTCCATTGGTATTCGCCCAAATTACCGACTCAAAGAGACCAATATTCAATCTTTTAGTGGCATTCCAACTCAAATAATGATTTGCCATATATTTCGTAGCGTAGGTATTTTTATTAATCGCCTCTTCTCGAATATCTTTCAAAAACATATAGGTATTAGTATATTTTATTTTCCAAAAACTGGTATTGATTTTAAAAAATGGATAGGGACTTACACCGTCAGTAGTTATCAAAGAACGATATCCATCTCCAATAAAATTTCTACCATATCCCGCTTGAAAAGTGAAAATTTTACTTGGAGTATAGGTTATATAGGCTTCTGCCATTGACAAATCATAAGCGTCTTTTTTAAATCGTTTGGCTATTCCAATTCCAGGAATTACCGCAGGGTCTCCTTTATCTGAATCAGCTCCATAAGGTTTTATAGATTCTGAATAACGGTTGAAATAATCCGCAAAACGAGCTTGGGTTTCGTAAAATGTTGTTGTAAAAGTTACTTGACGTCCCAACCCACCTTGCAGTTGAATTCCTCTAGTATTGATATAGGTATATTCCGAAACACTTGGGCTGTTTTTACCATATTGTAAGTCAAAAATAGGATTCAAAGAAAACCAATAACCTTCCCCTTGAATTTCAACCATGTTTTCATTCCATAATTTTCGTCCCCACCATTCTTTCTTATTTATTTTTAATTGTTCGTTGGCCTCTCTAAAATTATAATATTTAGAAACCTCATTATAGGTATAAGGCTTTATTGCCGTATGATTGTTGGTCCCAACTTGGTTCATTGCGTCATCAAAATGCGCATAATAACTGTGTGAAAACGGAATTCTTAAATTACTTTCAAACTTTGGATTATTGAATTTATAGGAAGGTACTTGATCATATTCTGATAATTCTTTGTCGCTGTTTTTGGTATAATTTTGAGAATCTAAAATTCTAGCTTTTTCAGCCTCTGCGGCTATTTCTGAGCTACTTTTTAAAGGAATTGCAATCTTAATAGTATATTTTGCATAAGTAGGATTTCCATTATAAGTAGCGGGTTCAATTTTAGGAAATTGATCAAAAACTCTTTTCGCTTCTTGTTTCAATTGCTCTTCATTAGTATCAATAAACAACGTTTTAAATGAACCTTGGTTAGTTACTTCAAAAACAACTATAATACTTCCAGTATAATTTGATTGTTTTAATTCTTGAGACACTTGAAAATTGGTATAGACAAAATCTTGCACTTGAGTATTAAAGCAATTTTCTAATTCTTTATACATCAAACTTTTGCAACTAGGAAAAATGGGGAATTGTTCGGTATTTTGGTTGCCATTTTGAGCAGTTATTTCCCGAATACCGAAGAATAACAAAACAATGAGTAGCGTTTTTTTCATAATTATAAAGTTCTTTTATATTCTAAATTCGATATTTGTTTTTCCGTGATTAAATCTAAAAACTCTTTCTTATACAGCAGTTATTAAATTAGTAAAATCTAGGTGTTGATTTATATTAATGGCATAAAAATAAAAAAATCCCACTGATGCGGGATCATTTTTATTGAATTAATGTTAATCTTCTCTTTTAAAAAAATATAATTTAATATATATTGTTAAACATGCTAAAATAGCACCTATTGAGTTGGCAAATACATCCAAAACATCTGCTTTACGAGTAGTGGTAAAAAGCCCTTGAGCAATTTCAATCAATGATCCATAAAGCACTGAAGCTATAAAAACATAAAGTATTAAAATCTTTTTTGATGATTTTATTGACTTCAAATACAAATACCAAAAAAGTGTAAAAAAGAAATGGAAAATAAAATGAACACTTTTATCAAGTCCTCCTATTTTTATATTTGTCAGTTTATTAAAATC
>CANHMG010000050.1 GCA_947461795.1 Flavobacteriaceae bacterium
AGATTTGTCTTATTCAGATTTGGTCATAGAAGCTATCGTTGAAAATATTGACATTACACGCAATTTATTTTCAGATTTAGAAAATTATGTAGCGCCGGATACTATTTTAGCTTCTAATACGTCCTCGCTTTCCATCGCTTCCATTGCTGCTTCTTGTCAAAAACCTGAACGTGTTATTGGAATTCATTTTTTTAATCCAGCACCATTAATGCAGTTGGTAGAAGTCATTCCAGCAGTTCAAACCAGTAGTGAAGTGTTAGCAAATACAATTCAAATAATTTCCGATTGGAAAAAAATAGTCGCTGTAACAAAAGATACTCCAGGATTTATTGTAAACCGTGTGGCACGCCCATATTACAGCGAAGCCCTTCGAATGTATGAAGAAGGAATGGCTGATTTTGCTACTATCGATTCAGCAATGAAAACATTAGGTGAATTCAGAATGGGACCATTCGAGTTGATGGATTTTATCGGGAATGATGTCAATTATGCCGTGACAGAATCCGTATTTACAGCCTTTTATTTTGACACAAGATACAAACCTTCATTGACGCAAAAGCGTTTAACAGAAGCAGGTTATTTCGGAAGAAAATCAGGAAAAGGATTTTTCGATTATCAAAATGAAAACGCAGAATTAGCAATTCCTAGTAATGATGCTCGTTTGTTACAAACAATATTCGAAAGAATTTTAATCATGCTTATCAATGAGGCAGCAGAAGCGCTTTTTTTAAATGTAGCTTCAGCCCAAGACATTGATAATGCCATGACAAAAGGGGTCAATTACCCAAAAGGATTATTGGCATGGGCAGACGAGAAAGGTATCCATTGGTGTGTTCAGAAATTAGATGATTTGTATAATGAATACCACGACGATCGCTATCGATGCAGTGCTTTACTTCGAAGAATGAACCGAGATAACAAAACATTTTATTAATGGAAGGAACAAAAATCCCATACAAAATGCTTTCTCTTGATCCATTCAGTCAATGGCTCGGCATCGAAATACTCGAATGTGAAATCGGACGATGTAAACTCGGGATGACCATTCGCAAAGAAATGCTCAACAGTATGGCAAAAGCGCATGGTGGAATAACCTATTCATTGGCTGACACTGCCTTTGGCTTTTCAGTGAATACGAACGGAAGATACGCGGTTTCAATCGATACTTCCATCAATCATATCGAAGCGCTAGAAGAAGGCGATTACATTACAGCCGACGCAACACTAGAAAGCATCAAAAACAAAGTCGGATTTTATATCATTGAAGTTAAAAAAGAAAATACATTGGTAGCACTTTTCAAAGGTGTTGCTTATAGAACGACTAAAGAGTGGGAAGAATAAAAAATTAAATTCAAAACTCCAAATTCCAATTTCAGGAGTTTGGAGTTTAGAATTTCAAATATTTGGAATTTTAAAATTTATGGAAGCATACATCATAGACGGAGTGCGAACTCCAATCGGAAGTTACCAAGGAACCCTAGCCGCTGTTCGACCAGATGACTTAGGGGCATTGGTCATCAAAACCGTAGTAGATAATAATCCAAACATTCCCAAAGACGCCTACGATGATGTCATTTTAGGTTGCGCCAATCAAGCGGGTGAAGACAACAGAAATGTCGCGCGTATGTCATTATTATTGGCTGGATTGCCTTTTACTGTTCCTGGAGAAACTGTCAACCGTTTGTGCAGCTCGGGTTTGTCGGCGGTGATTCACTCTAATCGTGCGATTAAAGCTGGCGATGGGCATCTATTCATAGCTGCCGGTGTAGAAAATATGACCCGTGGACCTCTAGTCGTTTCCAAACCTTCAGCAGCCTACGGAGCCGATTCAAAAATGTACGATTCTAGTTTCGGATGGCGATTCATCAATCCAAAATTGCATGATATGTACGGAACCGATGCCATGGGAGAAACCGCTGAAAATTTAGTCGACAAGTATAACATTTCACGTGAAGATCAAGATGCTTTTGCTTTGCATAGTCAACAAAAAGCAACTGCATCACAACAATCCGGACGTTTGGCAAAAGAAATAGTACCAGTTGCTATTCCACAACGAAAAGGAGCCGCAATTCTATTTGCCCAAGATGAATTCATAAAGCCAAATACTTCTATCGAAGGATTATCCAAATTGCGACCTGCCTTCAGAAAAGACGGAAGTGTCACAGCCGGAAATGCCTCTGGCCTAAATGATGGTGCAGCGGCAATCATCATTGCCTCGGAAGAAGCGGTTTCAAAATACAATCTTAAACCAATAGCGCGAATTGTAAGTTCTGCAGTAGTAGGAGTAGAGCCACGAATCATGGGAATTGGACCTGTAGAAGCGACAAATAAAGCATTAGCCAAGGCCGGTTTGACTTTAAATCAAATCGATATCATCGAACTAAACGAAGCGTTCGCCGCGCAAAGCATCGCCTGCATTCGTGCCTTAGGTCTAAAAGACAACGATCCGAGAATTAATCCAAACGGTGGCGCCATCGCAATTGGACATCCATTAGGAATGACCGGAGCCAGAATCACCTATTCGGCAGCATTAGAGTTGCAATTAACAGGAAAAAGATACGCCTTAATCACCATGTGTATCGGCGTTGGTCAAGGCTACGCCGCGATTATAGAAAGAGTTTAATTAAAAAAGATAAAAAAGAAGCAAGAGCCAAGAGCAATGCAGATAAGTTAAAACTTTGCGACTCTGCGACTTTGCGAGAAAATAGATTAGTAATTTTTAGATTAGGAGCCGGGAACCTGCTGTACGCTTTTATTTTTCACGGCGAACGCCGCCGCAAAAAGATAACCGCTTTCACCCGCCTTGCCGCGTGGCAGGTCAGGGCTAGGGTTTTAGGGTAAATTAGAAATAAAGAATAATGGTTGAAGTGTCTCGGAGCCAACCGACAACCAACAACCGACAACCAACAAACATGAACAAAACACAACATTACGTACTAGGAAAATGGACCACAGCAACTGGAGAAGGGAAACCTTCTTATGATGCAGTTACAGGAGAATTCATCGCTGAAACATCGGTGGAAGGATTAGATATTCCAGCCATCTTACATTACGGAAGAACCAAAGGCGGCGAGCAATTGCGAAAAATGACCTTCCAAGAAAGAGGAAATAGGATCAAAAGTTTGGCGATGTATTTAACCAAACGCAAAGAGCAATTCTATGAACTAAGTTACAGAACCGGAGCAACCCGCGTAGACAGCTGGATCGACATCGAAGGTGGATTCGGAAATCTCTTTGCCAATGCCTCGCTCCGAAAATTATTCCCCAACCAATCGTATCACGTAGAAGGAGACCCAATCGACCTATCCAAAGGAGGTCGCTTTATGGCACATCATATTTTGGTTCCAAAGAAAGGCGTGGCAATCCATATCAATGCATTCAATTTTCCGATTTGGGGAATGCTTGAAAAGTGCGCCGTCAATTGGATGGCAGGCATGCCAGCGGTTGTTTTACCAGCACCAACTACGGCGTATCTCACCGAAGCTGTAGTAAGAGAAATTATAGCTTCTAATCTATTACCCGAAGGCGCATTGCAACTAATTTGCGGTACCGCCAAAAATATATTTGATACGGTTGAAAGCCAAGACGTCATTACGTTTACTGGTTCCGCATCCACAGGACGTTTACTAAAATCCCATCCTAGAATTATTCAGGAAGCGGTTCCTTTTACGATGGAAGCCGATTCTTTAAATGCGTCTATTTTAGGAACCGATGCCGTTCCAGGAACACCAGAATTCGACTTGTTTATCAATCAAGCTAGAAGCGAAATCACGGTTAAATGTGGTCAAAAATGTACCGCCATCAGACGAATGATTGTTCCAGAAAATCTCATGGATGACGTTCAACTAGCACTCGGAAAAGCACTGGATAAAGTCACCATCGGAGATCCAAGATTGAAAGAAGTCCGCATGGGCGCCTTAGTCAGCAAAGATCAAGTCGCAGTCTTAAAAAACAGAATTGGCGAATTGTCAAAATCCGCAAAACTGGTTTACGGCGATTTGGAAAAAATAAATCTCATCGGTGCTACTGAAAAAGGCGCTTTCGTGAGTCCAATTGTACTGCGAGAAGACCAACCGTTTCAAAATACTGACGTTCACGAAATTGAAGCATTTGGACCAGTTTCAACCCTAATGCCCTACAAAACCATAGACGAAGCAGTAGAACTCGCCCAAATGGGAAAAGGTTCCTTGGTGTCGTCTATCGTAACCAATAACGATGAAATGGCGAAAGAATATGTAATCAACGCTGCCTCACACCACGGAAGAATTTTAGTGCTCAATCGAGAAAACGCCAAGCAAAGCACAGGACACGGTTCGCCATTACCATTATTGGTTCATGGCGGTCCAGGTCGCGCTGGCGGTGGAGAAGAAATGGGCGGTGTTCGGGGTATCAAACATTATATGCAACGTTGCGCAGTGCAAGGTTCACCAACAACATTAACAGAAATCACGGGAATCTATCAACCCAACTCCAAATACAAAGAAATTACGCAGCATCCTTTCCAATACCATTGGGAAGATATCCAACCGGGCATGTCGTTGCGAACACACAACAGAACCGTCACCGATACTGATATTATCAATTTTGCCAATCTGACTTGGGATCATTTCTATGCCCACACCGATATCACATCCTTAGATGGAAGTATTTTCAAAAAACGAACGGCTCACGGTTACTTTATTTTAGCCGCCGCCGCAGGTTTGTTTGTCTATCCGAACAAAGGTCCAGTGGCCGCGAATTACGGTTTAGAGGAATGTCGATTCTTACGCCCGATTTATCACAACGATACAGTGTATGTGCGTTTGACTTGCAAACAAAAAGTAGATCGCGATGTCGCGTCTGCCGAGCATCCAAGCGGAATTGTCAAATGGTTTGTTGAGGTTTTTGACGTCACAGACGAATTGGTAGCCGTGGCAACAATCCTCACGATGGTGCAAAAAAAACAAGAAGTTTTTGTCGAAATGACCGAAGCGAAAATTGAAGATTGTTTGCATAAACTAAACGAAAATTCCCAACCAAAATGGGGGAATTTGTCTGCCCAAAGCATGGTCGAGCATTTAGAATACGGATACAGAATTGCGTCCGGAGAAATTCAAGATTTCGAAATCTCAACACCCGAAAAGATTCTAGATAAAGTGCATAACACGCTTTATGATTATAACAAAATGCCACAGAATTTTGATTTTCCATTAGCCGAAAAAGCTAAAATAAATGAACTAAAACATGCCGATTTAAACACCGCCAAACAGAAAATGCTAGAAGCCAGATTGGTCTATTTAGCGCATTACAAAGAAAATCCAGAAAGCCTTTTGAAGAATGCGGTTTTCGGCGAAATGAATCGCTACGATTGGTATCTATTAGAACGAAAACATTTGAACCATCATTTTGAGCAATTTGGAATTTTAGATTAGGAGCTATTTCCCGCTATTCGTTGCAATCTTTTATTTTTTTAAAGAAAAAAAACAAAAGGATTTCCACTACTATCGGGGCTAAGGCATCCAGTAACAAAGAAACATGCAACCAAGCTTAGCGTCTTTGCGAGCACCATAAAAATAAACAAGAGAAAAGAGTCAATAAAAATGGCAACAGAAGCATACGTAAATCAAAACATACAAAACAACATCGCCACCATCGAGTTTTTTCATCCTGAACAAAACTCCTTACCCAGCGATGTATTAAAAAAATTAGCCGACACCATCACTGAAGCGGGCAATAACGACGATATCAAAGTCATTATTCTTCAAAGCGGCGGTGATCGTACTTTTTGCGCTGGAGCGAGTTTCAAAGAACTCATTGCTATCAATAATGCTGCAACTGGGAAAGTGTTTTTCTCAGGCTTTGCTAACGTGATTAATGCGATGCGCAAGTGCCCGAAGTTTATTATCGGGCGTATTCAAGGCAAAACAGTCGGAGGCGGCGTCGGAATTGCAGCTTCCACGGATTATTGCATGGCGACGCAATTCGCTTCGATAAAGCTAAGTGAACTCAATGTCGGAATCGGTCCGTTTGTCGTTTCACCCGCCATTGAAAGAAAAATGGGTGTTTCTGCCATGTCACAAATCGCTATCGATGCCAATACATTCTACGATGCAGAATGGGCGAGAAGCAAAGGATTGTTTGCCAATGTGTATCAAGACATAGAAGAGTTAGATGTTGAAGTGCAAAAGTTCGCTGAACATTTATGCACTTACAATCCAGAAGCAATGGTCGAAATGAAAAAGATATTTTGGAGAGGCACAGACGATTGGGATAACCTATTAGCAGAAAGAGCGGCGATCAGCGGGCGATTGGTGTTATCGGATTTTACAAAAGAAACGTTGAAGAAGTTTAAATAAAAGATAGTCGAAAGTCATAAGTCGAAAAGTCATAAGTAAGGACTAACGACTATTGACTAACGACTTTAAGACTAAGAAATGATTTACGAATTCAAAGGGTTTATTCCCGTCATCCACGAAAGTAGTTTTATCCACCCACAAGCGGCGGTGACTGGCAACGTGATTATCGGAAAAGACGTTTATGTCGGTCCAGGTGCGGCGATTCGCGGCGATTGGGGAGAAATCATGATTGAAGACGGCTGTAATGTGCAAGAGAATTGTACCATTCATATGTTTCCAGGAAAATCGATGGTGTTGAAAGCCGGAGCGCACATTGGGCACGGTGCCATTATTCACGGCGCCAATATCGGAGCTAATAGTCTTGTCGGCATGAATGCCGTAATTATGGACGATGCGGAAGTGGGTGACGAATGTATTATCGGGGCATTGAGTTTTGTCAAAGCAGGAATGAAAATTCCCAATCGCAAAATGGTAGTCGGTAATCCAGCGGTAATCGTCAAAGATATTTCTGATGAGATGATCGACTGGAAGACCAAAGGAACCGCTTTATATCAGCAGTTGCCCAAGGAATGTTACGAATCTTTAAGAGCCGTTGAACCATTAAGAGAAATTCCAGCCAACAGACCAACGCAAGAAGCGTTTTATAAAACATTAGAAGAATTTAGAAAGAAGTAAATAGTCGTAAGTCATAAGTTGAAAGTCGCACAGAAGACTATCGACTAACGACTAACAACTCAAAGACTAAAAATATGCCAATACTAGAATTCAAAATGCCTAAAATGGGCGAAAGTATTTCAGAAGCTACCATCATCAACTGGACCAAGAAAGTCGGTGATTTTGTGGAAGCGGAGGAAACTTTGGTGGAAGTCGCTACAGATAAAGTAGACAGCGAAATTCCATCGCCATTTTCTGGAACAATTACCGAAATCCGTTTTGGGAAAGATGCGATTGCAGCTGTTGGCGAAGTTTTGGCGCTTATAGAAACAGACGGAAAAGCTGCCGGAAAGAAAATAACAATCGGAAAAACGGAAGGAGCAACTGAGAAGAAAGAGCCAAAAGCCAAGACTGAAAACGCGCAACCGACAACTGTCAACCGACAACTGTCAACCGATAACTTCCTAAGTCCACTGATCATCAGCATTGCACAAAAAGAAAATCTGTCGATTGAAGAACTGCAAACTATTTCAGGTTCCGGAACCGATGGCCGAATTCAAAAAAGCGATGTTTTCAATTATTTGAAAAACAGAAAATACCCAATTCAAAGCATACCAACAACCAACAACCAACAACCAACAACTTCCTTTCCAAAACCGAAAATCAATTTCATTGAAGGCAAAGACCGCATCATCGAAATGGATCGCATGCGCAAAATGATTGCGGATCACATGGTTTATTCGAAACAAACGTCGCCGCACGTGACTTCCTATATTGAAGTTGATGTGACGAATTTGGTAGATTGGAGAAACAAATACAAAGACGATTTTCAAAAGAAATACAACGAGAAGCTCACGTTTACACCGATATTCGTTGATGCTGTAGCCAAAGGAATTCAGGATTTCCCATTGATTAATGTTTCGGTTGATGAAAAAAACATCATCGTTCATAGCGATATCAATATCGGAATGGCAACCGCGTTACCTTCTGGAAACCTAATCGTTCCAGTGGTGAAAAACGCTAACGAGAAAAGCTTATTTGAATTGGCGAAAACCGTCAATCATCTAGCAGAAAGTTCTCGAAACAACAAACTCAAACCCGAAGAAATTCAAGGAAGCACATTTACTATTTCGAATGTAGGCACTTTCGGAAGCTTGATGGGAACACCGATTATCAATCAACCAGAAGTTGCGATTTTGGCTTTTGGAATCATTAAAAAGCGACCAGAAGTTATCACCACTGAAAAAGGCGATGAGATTGCGATTCGCAGCATGATGTATCTCTCGCTTTCTTTCGACCATCGCGTCGTAGACGGCTTTTTGGGTGGGTCATTCCTGCGAAAAGTCGGCGATTTTTTAGAACAATTTGACCACAATACAACACTATAAAATTTTAGCGTATGTCTTACAATATAAAAGTAACTCCAGCCTTAGTATCTAAAGTAGCTCAAGTCGATATCAACAATGTTCCCATGGGGATTGCGTTTACAGACCACATGTTTATTTGCGAATACCAAAACGGCGCGTGGGTCAATCCAAGAATCGAACCTTTAGAAATGATACCAACCCATCCTGCAGCGATGGCATTGCATTACGGGCAGGCAATTTTTGAAGGATTAAAAGCGACGATGGGCAAAAACAAAACGCCTTTGTTGTTCCGCCCAGATGAAAATGCCAAGCGAATGAATGTGAGTGCCTATCGTATGGGCATGCCGAATTTCCCCGAAGATTTGTTCGTAGAAGGATTGAAGCAATTGGTGGCTTTAGAGAAAAATTGGGTACCCACACAAGAAGGAAGTTCCTTGTATTTAAGACCGTTTATGTATGCCGATGAAGCATTTATTGGAATGCGTGCGGCGACGAGCTTTAAGTTTATTATCATGGCATCACCAGCTGGACCTTTCTTCAACAGAAGAATTAAGTTGTACGCGGAAACCAAATACGTTCGTGCCGTTAATGGCGGAACTGGTGAAGCGAAAGCAGCAGGAAATTACGCCGGTGCAATTCGCCCGACTGAATATGCCAAAGCGAAAGGATACGATCAAGTTTTGTGGTTAGACGCTCAAGATTTTGAATACATTCAGGAAGTAGGAACGATGAATATTTTCTTCAAAATAGGCGGGAAATTTATCACGCCCGATTTGAGCGGTTCGATTCTTTCTGGCATCACACGTTTGAGTGTCATCGATATGCTTCGAGCCAAAGGATTTGAAGTAACCGAACGTCCGATTACAATGACCGAAATCAAAGAAGCATCGAAGAATAATTTGTTAGAAGAGGCATTTGGTGTTGGAACTGCCGTTGGAATTGCTTTGGTGGAAGAAATTGGGAATGGCGATTTTGCCATTGCATTGCCAGAAGGAAATCCGATTGGAGAAGAGATCAAGAATACGTTTAACGATATGAAAACACAACGCATAGCAGACACTTTCGGATGGATTGTTCCTGTGGAAAGTTATGCGACGCAGCCCCGATAGTAGTGGAAATCCTTTTTTGTTTTAAAAGAGGCCCTTCGACTGCGCTCAGGGTGACAAAAACAAAAAAGATTGCAACGGATAGCGGGAATAGCTGCCCAAAAATAACAATATGGAATTGGTAGAAAAGACATTGAATAAAATCATTTTAGAGCAAGCATTTGCCACCATGGCAACCGCGAAAGCGATGACGGAGTTGTACGAGGAGAATTTTAAAATTGTTTCCAAGTATGTGCATGCGACGTCACGTGGACACGAAGCGATTCAAATTGCTGTAGCGATGCAATTGTTGCCGCAGGATTACGCCTTTCCGTATTATCGAGACGATTCGATGTTGTTGGGCATTGGCATGCGACCATACGATTTGATGTTGCAATTGATGGCGAAACGCGACGATCCGTTTTCGGGCGGAAGAACCTATTATTGCCATCCGAGTTTGCGCGATGCGAATAAACCTAAGATTCCACATCAATCTTCCGCAACGGGCATGCAGGCTATTCCAGCAACAGGCGCCGCGATGGGATTTTGGTATCAGGAAAATATTGGCATTGAAGATAAAAATCAACAAAAACCCATTGTCGTTTGTTCCTTAGGTGATGCCTCTGTGACCGAAGGCGAAGTAGCGGAAGCGTTTCAAATGGCGGCATTAAAGCAATTGCCGATTTTATATTTGGTGCAAGACAACGGCTGGGATATTTCAGCGAATGCGAAGGAAACACGTGCCCAAAATGCGTTTGAGTATGCGAAAGGATTTCACGGCATTGAAGCTATTTCAATAGACGGTGCGAACTTTACAGAAAGCTATCTGGCGATTCGAAGCGTGTTGGAAACCATGCGAAGAGAACGTCGTCCGTTTTTAGTGCATGCGAAAGTTCCGTTGTTAAACCACCATACCTCTGGGGTGCGAATGGAATGGTATCGCGATGATTTGGAGGAAGCGAAGACGAGAGATCCGTATCCTGTTTTACAAAAGCAATTGTTAGACTCTGGATTTAGTAAAGAAGATATTTCAAAAATAGAACAAGTCGCCACTATAAAAGTCAAAGCTGATTTTGAGGAAGCGCAATTAGCGGAAGATCCAAAACCCGAAGATTTATTTACGCATGATTTTGCGCCAACACCAATTACGGAAGAAGTGGGTGAACGCAATCCACCTCGGGAAGACAAAGTCGTGATGGTAGATTGTGCGCTGTTTGCCGTCGAAGAATTGATGAAAAAACATCCAGAGTGTTTGCTCTATGGTCAAGATGTTGGAGGACGATTGGGCGGCGTGTTCAGAGAAGCAGCAACTTTGGCGCAGAAATTTGGCGACGAGCGTGTTTTTAATACACCCATTCAAGAAGCTTTTATTGTCGGCTCAACGGTCGGCATGTCCGCAGTGGGTTTGAAACCAATTGTTGAAGTTCAATTTGCCGATTACATTTGGCCGGGATTGAACCAGTTGTTTACCGAGGTGAGTCGATCTTGTTATTTAACCAACGGAAAATGGCCCGTGAGCATGATTTTACGTGTTCCGATTGGCGCTTATGGCAGCGGCGGACCGTATCATTCCTCTTCGGTGGAAAGTGTATTGACGAACATTCGAGGCATCAAAATCGCTTATCCAAGCAATGGCGCCGATTTAAAAGGTTTGCTTAAAGCGGCCTATTACGATCCGAATCCAGTGGTGATTTTAGAACACAAAGGTTTATATTGGAGCAAAGTCAAAGGCACCGACGAAGCGCGTGTTTTTGAACCGAGCGAAGATTATATCTTGCCTTTCGGAAAAGCGAACATTGTGCAAGAAATTTGGGGTCAAGAAACCGAAGAAACCATTTCCGTAATTACCTATGGCATGGGCGTACATTGGGCGTTGAATGCATCTGCAGACATAAAAAATCAAGTAGAAATCATCGATTTGAGAACCTTATTTCCGCTGGATGAAGATACGATCATGAAGTCCGTACAAAAAACTAAAAAGTGCCTTATTGTAACCGAAGAACCTGTCAATAATACTTTCGCGCGCAGCTTGGCTGGACTAATACAAGAAAAGTGTTTTAGATATTTAGATGCACCAGTAATGACCATCGGATCTGAGAATTTGCCTGCTATTCCGTTGAATAGTACTCTGGAGCAAACCATGATTCCGAATGTGGATAAGGTAAAAGCGAAGATGGAGGCATTGTTGGGGTATTAGTTATCGGTTAGGAGCTACTCCGGCTGTTCATTACAAGTTTTCACAAAATCGGTTTGTTTTACTAAAGTTCCCGAAAGCGCTTCCGTTGGTCGCGTTTCGGCAACAAGAAAAACAAAACCGCTTTCGCAAAAAGCTTTCCATTGCCATCCGGGCTAGGGCGTCGGGCATAAAAAAAACCGCGACTTTAAATCACGGTTCAACTTTTTAACTGATAACGCACAACCGACAACGGACAACTACTTCTTCACCGGCGGATACTGCGCCAAAATCTGAGTTACAAATTCTTTTACATTTTCATCTTTCTTATCCACATTTTTGGTCAAATAACCCGTCCCTTCGCCTTGCCAGATGAGTTCTTTTTGTTTGGCATCGATGAGGTCGATGGTGAGAATACCATCCGTTGAAGTAGAAACCATAGTGTTAGATCCCCAAAACGGTCCCCAACCCCAACCCCAGCCCCAGCCAGAATTGTACTGATTCACGTTTACATTTTGTTCTGACTTGGCATTGATACAAATCAACATATCGGGCGTTTCACTTTTGGTAAATCCTTTCGCAGACATCACTTCATCAATAGCGCGCAGAATTCTTTTCTTATCTAAGTCAGAGATTTCAGCCTTGTCGATACCATTCTTGTAGTAAGCGTACGTTTTGTATTGGGAAAAATCGACTTTCTTATCATAATCAGAATAAACTCTTATGGAACTGCAAGAAGCAACAGCAAAGAGTAGGAGTAAGGGTAGGATTTTTATCGCTTTCATTTTTTTAGATTATAAGATTTTAGGATTTTTAGAATTGGTTTTTCATCACAATCAAATTTTGCTTTTTCAGAAAACGAAAATTTGTGTTTTTTCGTTTGATAACAATCTATTTTAATAATTCTATTTACATCAACAGTTGTCACAAAGTCTTTCAGTCTTATAATCTTATAGTCTTATAGTCTTACAGTCCTATAGTCCTAAGATCTATCCTTCTAACAACCCATCATCAACTGTATTTGGAATCGTAACTTTCAACAAAGGCTGACTTTTCATCGCTCTTTTAATAGCGAAAATGGCACCTTCATTTCTAGCCCAACTTCTTCGAGAAATACCGTTATTCACATCCCAAAACAACATCGATTCTAAGCGTCGTGAGGCATCAGCTGAGCCATCAAGGACCATCCCGAATCCACCGTTGATTACTTCGCCCCAACCTACGCCGCCACCGTTATGAATGGATACCCAAGTCGCACCGCGGAAACTATCGCCAATCACATTTTGAATGGCCATGTCTGCGGTAAATCGAGAGCCGTCATAAATATTTGAGGTTTCTCGATAAGGCGAATCCGTTCCGGAAACATCGTGATGATCGCGACCTAGAATTACGATTCCGATTTCGCCTTTGGCTATGGCTTTATTGAATGCTTCGGCAATCTTAATTCTACCTTCCGAATCAGCATATAAGATTCTAGCTTGCGAACCTACAACCAATTTGTTTTCTTGTGCGCCTTTAATCCATTGGATGTTGTCGGCCATTTGTTGTTGAATTTCTTCCGGCGCCGTTTTCATCATTTCTTCGAGAACTTCGCAGGCGATGGTATCTGTTTTAGCTAAATCTTCTGGTTTTCCGGAAGCGCACACCCAACGAAACGGACCAAAGCCATAATCGAAACACATCGGTCCCATGATGTCTTGCACGTAACTTGGGTAACGAAAATCGATGTGGTTTTCTGCCATAATATCTGCGCCAGCACGTGATGCTTCTAATAGAAAGGCATTGCCATAATCAAAGAAATAAGTTCCTTTTGCTGTGTGTTTGTTGATGGCTGTGGTATGTCGACGTAGTGTTTTTTGCACTTCTTCCTTAAATTTTTTGGGATTATTCGCCATCATGTCATTCGCTTCTTCAAAGGAATAACCGATTGGGTAATAGCCACCCGCCCAAGGATTGTGCAAAGATGTTTGATCGGAACCCAAATCGATGTGGAGGTTTTCCTGATCGAATCGTTCCCAAACATCGACGATATTTCCAAGGTATGCGATGGAAACTATTTCGTGATTGGCTAATGCTTTTTGAACGCGCGGCACCAAATCGTTGATGTCTTCAATGATTTCGTTGATCCATCCTTGTGAATGACGAATGTGGGTAATTTTTGGATTGACTTCGGCGCAAACTGTCACACAACCTGCGATATTTCCTGCTTTGGGTTGTGCCCCTGACATGCCGCCTAAGCCAGACGTAAGGAACAATCCACCTTTAGGAGATTTCTTTATTTTTCTAAATCCGTTGAGCACGGTAATAGTAGTTCCGTGTACGATGCCTTGAGGGCCGATATACATATAACTTCCCGCCGTCATTTGTCCGTATTGCGAAACACCTAGGGCATTAAATTTTTCCCAGTCGTCTGGTTTTGAGTAATTCGGGATGACCATTCCGTTGGTTACGACTACTCTCGGCGCGTCTTTGTGTGAGGGGAATAATCCCATTGGATGACCCGAATACATGGCTAACGTTTGCTCTTCTGTCATTTCCGACAAGTATTGCATCGTGAGCAGATACTGCGCCCAATTGGAAAACACAGCACCGTTTCCACCGTAGGTGATGAGTTCATGTGGATGTTGCGCCACCGCATAATCCAAGTTGTTTTGAATCATGAGCATGATCGCTTTGGCTTGGTCGCATTTTCCTGGATATTCAGAAATTGGTCGTGCGTACATTTTATAATCAGGACGGAAGCGATACATATAGATACGTCCGTAGGTTTCTAATTCGTCAGCGAATTCTTTTATAAGCACGGCATGATGTTCCGGCTCGAAATAGCGTAAGGCATTGCGAAGCGCTAACTTTTTTTCGTCGGCAGAAAGAATTTCTTTTCTTTTTGGCGCGTGATTGATTGCAGGGTCGTACGGTTTTGGTTGCGGTAGAATTGCTGGAATTCCTTGTTGTATTTGTTCTTTGATTGTCATTTTTTTAGTTGCTGAGTGACTAAGATTCTGAGTCGCTAAGTTAAGGAGATTTTTCTGGTTTATGCAAGGTTGCGTTAGATTTGAGATTAAGAGGAGGAAGCCCAGTGGGCTTCAGGTATAAAAACTAATTCAGGTCATATTGTACTAGTTTAGAAAGAATTTTTTGTATACGAAATGTTGCGTTAGGGATGGAGCAATTGTTTGAGCTCTTTTTTGTTTTAGAAAGTTCCCCTCGACTGTGCTCAAGGTGATAAAACAAAAAAAGCGAGTGCGATAGCCCGACCGTAGGGAACGCCCAAGATATTTTAATATTTATTTTGTTTTTTTGACACGGATTAGACGGATTTCGTGGATTCTTGCAGATTTTTGAAAACATCATAATAGTTTCTAAATCTGTGGCTTCAGTTTATTATTTTTTGATAGCTCCGGTTTTTTTATCGAATCCGTAGGGGCAATGTCGGCAACCACTTTTGCAGCAATAGCCGCGTTTGAGGTGGAATTTTTCGGTAAAACATTTGTATCCTTCGGGAGTAAAGTAGAAATCTTCGCCTTCGATTGGTATATTTTCTTTATTTTGGTCGAACATATTGACACCCCGAAGGGAAATTATTTATTCTGCAAAAATAAATAATTATTCTGAGGTCGCTTCTTCCTTAGGCAAAATAAAAAATAAAGAAGAAGTTTAGAAACTTTAGAGGAATGATATTGATTGTTAGCAAATATTTAATACCGAAGGGTTTTCGCGGGATGACGGTATTTCCTTTTGTGTTTGTGAGAAATTGCAGTGAGAAGGCGCAGCTGGTTTTGTTGAATCACGAACGCATTCATTTACGGCAGCAATTGGAGTTGTTGGTCTTGCCGTTTTTTTTGATTTATGGAGTGGATTACTTGGTGAAATTGATTCGCTATCGCGATAAAGATGTGGCGTATCGAAATGTCGTTTTTGAGCGAGAAGCGTATCAAAACGAAAACGACCTTGAGTATTTGAAGTCAAGGTCGTTTTGGAGGTTTTTGAAGTATTTAAAGTCTTAATTATTTTTTTTTAGGTTTTTCTAGTGGAAGTCCAGTACCATACTTGCCATTTCCAAGTTTAATTTTCCCAGCATTGGGTCCAGCATGTATTACATCACCAATTGCACTATTATCTTCAGGATTATATTTGTACACTTCATGATCGGCTGGCCAATAGAATATTTTTCTACCATCTGAAGGTTGGTTTTTGGCTTTTGCTGTTAAAGGTTCTTTATCAGCTTTTAGATATGCTGGTCCAGGTGCTTGAGGGAATCGTCCTTCACCATAACCGGTTTTTGGTCTTACAACTAATTGATATTGTAGTTTTCCTGAATGTTTCCCTCCATTTAATTCTAGAATTTCTACTGAATTTTTTGTTTGCGACATTATGGTAATACCTTTAAAATAGGGCATTCCGACAGGAGTGCAATTTACACGTATTGGATTTTCGTCATCAACCACAATAATATCTGCTAAAATCTCATCTAATTGAATGGTAGCTTTCCCATTTACCATTTCAACTGTTCCGTAATCTTGATACCAATACTCAGGTGATTCTGGACAAGTTAAGGTGATACGACCATGTTTTTCTGTTGGAACTATTTCGCTTACTGCAGCTGTTCCTGTTATTTTTCTATTTATACCACCGACAGATGTAGCAACCCAAGCAAATGACTGAGATGTTCCGCCGTAATTGTATGATTCAAAATATCCGCCACTTCTAGTTGCAGAATTTGTATATGCTAGTCCTTGAACTCCAACTGCATCTTGAGTTTGGGTATCTGCTAATCCTTCAACTCCAATTGTAAATCCGGGGTTTCCAGCAGTTGTTCCTCTATTGCTATATCCTCTTACAGCAATCTGATCTCCACCCAAAGTTGCATTTGTTACATTTAATTGACTATAAGAACCTGGAGGGTTAAATGTTGCTGATGCGTTATCAACTAAATTATAATTTGCAATCCATACATTAGAAAAATTAATATTAGCGGCAACAGTAGCTGCTCCAGTTGATTGAGCAAAAGAACTGGTGTATCCAGCTGAAGGATTACTTGCATATACCCCTGCGCCTAGAATAGGCCCTGCTGTTCCAACTGTAAAATTAGTTTCAAAACCTAAAACACCGCCAACATTTGTAGAATGCCCAAAAATAGCATCGCCAGCCACACTATTTACATCTAACTTGTATAAAGATGGAGGAATATTAATACCTACATTTCCTGTGCTTCCAATAGTCATTCTTTGTGTTCCTGCGGTTGAAAAATTTAAGAAATCGGCTGCTGAACTATAGAACCCTGTATTTTGATCCGATTGAAAAGAATAAGAAGGTAAAGCAGCTGTTCCTAAAGAATAGGATTGTAATTGTCCGCTATTTGCATTTGAAAAATTCCAACGATCGGCACCGCCAGTTTTTATTCTAAAATCAATAGCATCGGTTGTACCTATAAAATTAGTTCCAGCAACAGTTCCTGAATTTCCTGTTACTGACCAATCGTTGTTAGTATTACCAGTTGCTAGTTTTATCCATGCTGCTCCGTTCCAATAGTAATAACCAGGAGACACTTGATTGGGTCCTAATGCTGATGTAAAGGTGTTATAGACCAATTCGGATGTTGTTGGAGTGATTACGGTAGCCACATTCGTCGCTGATAATGCTACTCTAGGAATTAGTAAGCCATCGTTAGTTGACGTCACCTCCAGAGATCCGTTTGGAGAGGTAGTTCCAATTCCGATTTGTGCGTGTACCATGTTAACCATAGTAATTCATACAATCGTATAGAAATTTAAAGTAATTTTCTTCATAGCTTATAATTTTTAGGGACTCAAACCTAAAAATAACTATTTGATATTCAATGCAAGTAGGTGTTATATTCGATAAGTAGCCTTTTTTCTCGACGAGTGTAGTGTTTTGATTTTTTTTTAAAATCAAACGTATCGTTTGTTAATTATTATTTTTACTTTTATCCTCTAAATTTAAGAAAATGAAGAAGATATTTGTTTTAACCGTAGTTTTATTATCATGTATCATTGAAAGTAGTTTTGCTCAATTGTACGTGAGTAATAATTATGTATATGTTGCCGACAGATACCTTTACGTTCAGCAAGATGTAAATATTCAAAATAGTGGTAATTTATACCTCCGAAATGAATCGCAATTATTGCAAGCAAAAACAGGCAGTTCTGCCAATTCAGGAGCAGGTAAATTATCAGTTTTTCAAGAAGGAACGGTAAACAATTTTGCCTACAATTATTGGTGTTCACCAGTTGG
>CANHMG010000051.1 GCA_947461795.1 Flavobacteriaceae bacterium
CATACGAAAGCGCGTCGTCCAGACTTGCTTGAATAATTGACAATTGATAATTGATAATTGATAATTGAGATTACTTATTGATAATGAGCTGATTGAAACTTTAAATTGTTTGTTATTTTTTTTTAATTATCCATTGTTAATTATCAATTATTAATTACATTTGCGCCCACTTAGACTAACCTCTGGCGAGACTCGTGAATGTTGCTCTGATTTAAAAACCATAATTAAAACCATTATCATGGCAGATTTAATGAAATTCGTTCAAGACGAATTAGTAGCAAGAAAAGATTTCCCTGTTTTCGGAGCTGGTGATACTATCACAGTTTATTACGAAATTAAAGAGGGTGAAAAAACAAGAACTCAGTTTTTCAAAGGAGTTGTAATCCAAAGAAGAGGTTCTGGTAATACAGAAACTTTCACGATTCGTAAAATGTCAGGTGCTATTGGAGTAGAGCGTATCTTCCCAGTTAATTTACCTGCGTTGCAAAAAATCGAAATCAACAAAAAAGGTCATGTTCGTAGAGCTCGTATTTTCTACTTTAGAGAACTTACTGGTAAGAAAGCGAAAATTAGAGATAAAAGAAGATAATTACTTCTTGAAGTTTATAGAAAGTCCCAATGTAATATTGGGATTTTTTTTTGAATATGATTTTGATTTTTTTGCCTCAGATTATCACAGATTGTCACAGATTATTTTTAAAAATCCTTTTAATCCTTTTAATCTGTGGCTAATAAATTTTTAATAACATCATAATCAATGATTTTATTAAAATTAACTTCAAAAATTATGGCTTTCTTATTTTATGAGGTTGAAATTCACAAATTCATAAATCAATCGATTTCGGAGTTGAAGTAAATTGATTTGTAGTTGATTTTAATATCTTTGTTTCCGCAAAATTTATCAAACAATTAAATTGAAATAGCATGGCAAAAATTAAAGTAGCCAATCCAGTAGTTGAATTGGATGGCGATGAAATGACTCGAATTATTTGGACATTTATCAAAGAGAAATTAATACTTCCTTATTTAGATTTAGATATTAAATATTACGATTTAGGAATTGAAAGTCGTGAAGCTACTAAAGATCAAATAACAATCGATTCGGCTGAAGCCATCAAGAAATATAACGTTGGAATTAAATGCGCTACCATTACTCCAGATGAGGAAAGAGTTAAAGAATTCAACCTTTCTAAAATGTGGAAATCTCCCAACGGAACTATCCGAAATATTGTTGGCGGAACGGTTTTCCGTGAACCAATTATCATGAGTAATGTGCCTCGTTATGTGCAAGGATGGACCAAACCAATTGTTATTGGCCGTCATGCCTTTGGAGATCAATACAAAGCAACCGATACCGTTATTAAAGGAAAAGGAACGTTGACGATGAGTTTTACCAATGAAGCAGGTGAAACACAGACTTGGGAAGTTTATAATTTTGAAGGTGATGGCGTTGCCATGTCGATGTACAATACCGATGAAAGCATTTATGGATTTGCCCACTCTTCTTTTCAAATGGCTTTGACGAAAAAATGGCCTTTATATCTTTCAACAAAAAATACGATATTGAAAGCCTATGACGGTCGATTCAAAGATATTTTTGAAGAAGTATACCAACAACATTACAAAGCTAAATTTGATGCGGATGGTATCACCTACGAACATCGTTTGATTGACGATATGGTGGCCTCGTGCATGAAATGGAACGGTGGATTTGTATGGGCTTGTAAAAATTATGATGGTGATGTTCAATCGGATACTGTAGCACAAGGATTTGGTTCGTTAGGATTGATGACTTCCGTTTTGGTTACTCCAGATGGAAAAACCGTAGAAGCTGAAGCTGCTCACGGTACCGTAACTCGTCATTATAGAGAACATCAAAAAGGAAGAGCAACTTCAACCAATCCAATTGCTTCTATTTTTGCTTGGACACGTGGATTAGAACACCGAGGTAAACTAGACAACAATCAAGCATTAATCGATTTCTGTTTGGCATTAGAGCAAGTTTGCATAGATACTGTTGAAAGTGGAAAAATGACCAAAGACTTAGCGATGTTAGTTAAACCTGAAGGTTTGACAAGCGCTGATTATCTTACTACGGAAGGTTTTTTAGAAGCTATTAAAGAAAACTTAGATTCGAGATTAGCCTAAATTCAATTCAAATATTTATAGAAAAAGACAACTGGAGAAGGTTGTCTTTTTTTATTCGAAGTATTCATAACGTTTATTTAACTAAATCATTTGTAACAAAATCTACTTTTGCAACTCTTAAGCTACAATTATAAACCAGCAAAATATTCTATGAATTCAAAAGCCTTTTTTTATTTTACTTTACTCCTTATTTTTACAATTAATTCTTTATTCGCTCAAGTTAAAAACTACGAATCTACCAGACAAAAATTCACCTTAAGCGGAATCATTTCAGATTCTAAAAGTAATGAAACAATCATTGGTGTTAATGTGTTTATTCCTGAATTAAAAACAGGAACGACCACCAACGAATACGGTTTTTACTCTATTACAATTCCAAATGGTGTCTATACAATTCAGCTAAGTTCTATTGGTTTTCAAACTTTAGAAGAAAAGATTGTATTGGATAAAAACATCAAAAACAATTACAAACTATCCGGTTCTGAAGAACAATTACAAGAAGTAATAATAACCGACAACCTAAAAGCCACCAACATCCGAAAAGCAGAAATGAGTGTCAACAAACTTTCGGCAGCAACTATCAAAAAAATGCCCGTGGTTTTAGGGGAAGTTGATATTTTAAAATCGATTTTACTGCTTCCTGGTGTCACCAATGCAGGTGAAGGCGCCTCAGGTTTTAACGTTCGTGGCGGTGGTGCTGACCAAAATTTAATTCTTCTCGATGAAGCGAATATCTTTAATTCTTCCCATGTTTTTGGATTCTTTTCAGTTTTTAATCCCGATGCCATCAAAGATTTAAAATTATACAAAGGCGGAATCCCTGCTCGTTACGGAGGAAGAGCTTCTTCTGTTTTAGATATCTATCAAAAAGATGGAAACAGTAATGATTTTCACGCCAGTGGCGGCATTGGATTAATCACAAGTAGATTATTATTAGAAGGTCCCATCGTAAAAAATAAAGGATCATTTCTAGTGGGTGGTCGAGGTTCCTATGCCCATTTATTTTTAAAATTAAACGAAAAACAAAAAGACAATACGGCTTATTTCTATGATTTGAATACCAAACTGAGTTACAAACTCAATCCAAATAACAACCTGTATTTGTCGGGTTATTTCGGTCGTGATGTGTTTAGTATTCAAAAAAGCTTTACGAATACATATGGAAATTCTACTTTAAATTTGAGATGGAATCACCTATTTACCGATAAATTATTCTCGAATCTTTCCCTGATATACAGTGATTATTATTACGGATTAGCACTTGATTTCATAGGTTTTACTTGGGATTCCGGAATCAAGAACTACAATATCAAATACGATTTCAAAAATTATATCAGTGACAATTACAAATTAGATTATGGTGTTAATGCTATTTATTACGACTTCAATCCCGGAACGATACGCCCACTTGGAGACGGTTCTGGAATTAATTTCAAACAACTCGAAAAGAAAAAAGCATTAGAACCTGCACTATATGTAGAGGCTGAACAAAACATTTCTAAAAATCTCTCCCTTTCCTATGGATTTCGATACAGCTTGTTTTATAGAATGGGAGCCTCCAATATCAACAATTATGAAAACAACCAAGCTGTTGTTTTCAATCAAGAGCAACAAATCTACGAATCGGCAACACCACTGAGTTCAACCTATTACGGAAAAAACAAAACCATAGCCGACTTTTCTAACTTTGAACCTCGAGCCTCCATTGCCTATCAACTTACTGAGAATCAATCATTCAAAGCTAGTTACAACAGAATGGTGCAGTACTTACAATTAATTTCCAATACTTCATCGCCTACTCCATTAGATGTTTGGACACCAAGCGATTCGTTTATCAAACCTCAAATCGCCGATCAAGTGGCTGTTGGCTATTTCAGAAATTTTAATGACGAGGAATATTCTCTAGAAGTAGAGTCCTTCTATAAAACCATCAAAAACAGAATTGATTATATCGACGGAGCCAATCTGATTGCCAATGAAGCCATCGAACAAATTATCCTAAATGGAAAAATGCGTTCCTACGGCTTGGAAGTTATGTTTCGAAAAAATGAAGGAAAATTGACTGGTTGGATTTCCTATACACTTTCCAAATCGCAGCAACAAACTCCAGGGAGAACTTCCTCAGAAACTGGAATCAATAACGGCGAATGGTATAATTCACTCTACGACAAAACACACAATATTGCTATTACCAGTGCGTATACTTTGTCTAAAAAATGGAGCTTCGGTGCGAATTTCGCGTTACAAACTGGTCAACCCGTTACTTATCCGAATGGGCAATACCAATACCAAGACATTACCGTTCCTAGTTACGGATTGCGCAACGAAAACCGATTGCCAACCTATCATCACTTAGATATTTCCGCAACCTTAACGCCACATAAAAATAAAGACCGAAAATGGAAAGGCGAATGGGTTTTTAGTATTTACAATCTCTACAACAGAAAAAATGCTGCGTCCATCAACTTCCGTCAAAATGCTGACACAGGTGCTAATGAAGCCGTAAAAACTTCCATATTCGGAATGGTTCCAGCCGTTAGTTATAACTTCAAATTTTAATCACATGAAAAAGATACTCTATATTTCCACACTGATTCTTTCCTTATTTTTATACAGCTGTGAAGAAGTTGTCAATGTCGATTTAGATACCGCCAGTCCAAGATTGGTAGTGGATGCTTCCATCAATTGGGAACAAGGAACCGATGGCTCGCAACAAAAAATCAAATTGACGACCACGACGAGTTATTATAGCCCAACAGTTCCTGTGGTTTCTGGCGCCACTGTTTTTGTTACAAATAGCAGCAATACCGTTTTCGACTTTATCGAAATTCCAATTACAGGAGAATATGTTTGCATGAATTTTATTCCACAACTCAACGAAACCTATACGTTAACTGTTATTAGTAACGGACAAACATACAATGCAACGGAAACCTTAAAATCAGTAGCCTCCATTCAAGATATTGTTCAAAACAATGAAGGCGGTTTTACCGGTGATCAAATTGAAATTAAAACCTTTTTCACAGATCCCGCTGGAGAAGATAATTATTATATGTTCAAATACAAATACTCCAATAGAAACAAATTAGATTATCAAGTCAATGATGATCAATTCTTCCAAGGAAACTCCTTTTTCAGTCTCACTAACAACGATGATTTAAGTACTGGTGACCGAATAGATGTCACGCATTACGGGATTTCACGAAGCTATTACAATTATATGAACATCCTTTTGAGTGTGGCAGGAAATACGGGTGGAAGCCCGTTTCAATCACCGCCAGCAACCGTTCGGGGAAACCTTATCAATGCTACCAATTTTGATAATTATGCATTAGGATATTTCCGTCTGAGCGAAACAGATTCGAGTAATTACATCGTAGAATAAGAAGCAATTCCAGCTGTTCCTTCCAAAAAAACCGCGTCTTGCCAACATTGGTAAAGTCTGGCAAGAGCTTCCTTTGGTCGCTTTGCCAAACTAACCAAAGTAAAAAGCAAGACGCGGTTTTGTTTTCCAGTGCCATCTGGGCTACTCAATGCATAATGGATAATTGACAATTTGGTCTATATTTACAAAATCAATTATCAATTATCAATTATCAATTATCAATTATCAATTATCAATTATCAATTATCAATTATCAATTATCAATTAATTAAAAAATGTCTTCCCACCATATCGTTCGCGATGATCAAGAACCCGCTTTAATAATCGCCAATGGGGCTTCTTGCCACGAAGAATTGTTAGGGCAGTTACTCGAATGGCAACCTTTAGTGATTGTGCTTGATGCTGCTATCGAAAGAGTCATACATTTGAATATTAAAGTAGATGTGTTGTTAGGTGATTTCGACCGTGGTTTCGACCCCAATGAAATTCTAAAATCACAATTTCCCATCGAGATTGTTCACAAACCGGATCAAAACAAAACCGATCTCGAAAAAGCTTTTGATTATCTCATCGAACGGAAAATTCCAGCTGTCAATGTGATTTGGGCAACAGGGCGAAGAGCCGATCATACCATTACCAATTTAACCAACATAGTGAGTTATCGCAATCATTTGAAGATTGTCATTCACGACGATCACTCTAAAATTTTTCTATTGCCTCAAAAATTCCAAAAATGGTATCCCGCCAAAACCAATATTTCTTTAATCCCAATTGGAATTGTAAACGGAATAACTACTGAAAATTTAGTCTATCCTTTGAAAAACGAATCCCTAACAATGGGCTATCGCACCGGAAGTAGTAATGCAGTGCTACAAGATGGTTTGGTTACGATAAGTCATACCGAAGGCGACATATTACTGATGGAATGTGTCGATTAAATCGCTATGTGCAACAGCGTATTGCGAATCAATTCAAAATGTTCCCACGGAATAAAATGATTCGCATTTTCAATCGAAATACTCTCTATCGATTTTGCGTTCACCAACATTTTATTCATATAAGCCATATTTTTGTAGGGAACCAACTGATCTTTCGTACCATGAATAATAATTACCTTAGAAGTAATATTTTTTAAGTTGGGCGCCATAGCATACAAATCCTTTTTCAACCACCAAAGTTCATCATTAGAAGGTCGCAGCGCCCCTGGAATCAAATAACGTAATGGTTTAGACAAAAGTAACCTTCTCCACAATTCAGGAGTTTCTGCCTTGGGATCGATTGCACCCGCTAAAACTACCAAATTCGGAAACAAAGCGGGATGATCCGTGGCCATTTTTACAATGACAGGTCCACCCAACGAATGACCAATTAATACAATTGCTTGGTGATTATCTATTTGAGTTATGAAATCTTCGATGATTTGTGCTTGTGTTCCTAAATCTTCAGCTGTTCCAAAATTGCTATTCCCAAAGCCTGGTCGATCTATAGCAATCATTCTGTATTTTTTAAGCAACAAAGTATCACTTAAATAACTTTTGTACGCATCCCAACTTCCGGGTGAACCATGCACAAAGAATAGCGTTGCTTTTTCTGAATTTCCTGTCTGAATAAAATGAATCTTGTAGTTGCCCACAATAGAAGTTTTGCTGATAAACGGAACTTTTAAAGAATCAAAATAAACAGCAGTTTCTTTAGAATTCAGCCGCATTGTCATACAAGATTGACAAATTAAAATATAACAGAAAAGCAACACAATCAAGGCATAACGAAATTTAAACTTGCTTACTTTAATTTTCCTCATTTTAAATAAGTGCTACTCTTTCACAATTATAATCGTCGCTTTAAAACCTGTTCCTAAATTCCATTGATTGGAAGAAACCAAAGATCCTTTATCATCGAACATCATAAATTGAGCTGTATTTGGACCAGAAAACCCTTGATTTAAAGCTTCAAAATCTATTTTATTAAAGCCTTTTTCAAGACCTAATTCAATTTGTTGAAAATCACCATCCAAATACAAATGCTCTATCATTACTTTATCATTTACCCAAATCCGGATTTCATCTCCATCCACTTCACCAAAATCACGGCAACTAATTTTTATGTACTGTGATTTACTCTTAAAGTCTCCCAAATATTGGTTTTTCCTAAAAATTTTAGAATCAAAACCACCTTCCTTTTCATTCAACTTATCTTTAAAAACATCCCCTGGATTGGCAAAAGCATTTTTTTGAGAGAATTGAATCTTTTTCGTTTCAATGGTTGAAGAAGACATTGGTTTTGGAGCTGCACTTGGAGAAAAAACGGAAGGCGTAAATGTTTTCGGAGTACTCAAACTACTTCCTTTAGGTGGAATCGTATTAGAGGAATTTAAAAATTCATTTTGTGCCGAAAGTACATTCACCGCAAATAAGGCAACCATGAAAATTAGTAAACTGGCAAAGCGTTTTTTGGTGTTTTTTGTCATAAAGAAATTCATTCTAAGGGCATAAAATTATGTTTTTTAAAGGCAAGCCAATTCATTTTATCATTTTTTTATCATTTTTGAATTGTATACTTTTATACAACTACTTTCGTTAGTAGAAAAATTAAACAAACCATGACAAACCCAGCAATTACAATAAAAAACATCGAAGTACTTTCTAATAATTGGTATACTCTAAGAAAGATCACTTTCGACTATCAGAAAAAAGACATGACTTGGGAAACTCAAATTAGAGAAGCCTATGATCGTGGCAACGGTGCAACCATTTTGCTATTCAATAAAGCTACTCAAATGGTGCTGCTAACACGACAATTCCGCATGCCTACTTTTTTAAATGGAAACGAAACCGGGATGATGATTGAAGCCTGTGCAGGACTTCTAGACAAAGACAATGCGGAAGATTGTATTCGCAAAGAAACCGAAGAAGAAACAGGTTATTCCGTAAAAGAAGTTCAAAAAATATTTGAAGTCTATATGTCTCCAGGTTCTGTAACAGAAATCGTTTATTTCTTTATTGGTGCTTATTCGAAAGATATGAAAATCAATGAAGGAGGTGGCGTCGCCGATGAACAAGAAAACATCGAAGTCATGGAACTTCCTTTCGAAAAGGCTTATGCAATGATTGCTTCGGGTGAGATTAAAGATGCGAAGACAATCATGTTATTGCAATATGCAAAAATCAATAAACTTATCGACTAACTCCCAACTTAGTTTCCTTATCTTTGCCCCGACTACACCTCAATGAAAGCGAAAACCAATCCCGAGAAAACCAATTTGCATCCCCGAAATTCACATCGATTTGGATATGATTTCACACTTTTAATGGAATCATGTCCCGAATTGAAACCGTTTGTTTTTATCAATGCTTATCAAAGCCAAACCATCGATTTTAGTAATCCTGATGCCGTTAAAACCCTCAATAAAGCGTTATTAATTAAAGATTACGGAATCGAAAATTGGGATATTCCAGCCAATTATTTATGTTCACCCATTCCAGGAAGAGCGGATTACATTCATTATGTGGCGGATCTTTTAGCTTCTACTAACAAAGACGTAATTCCAAGAGGGGAAACCGTTCAAGGCTTAGATGTCGGAATTGGTTCGAATGCCATCTATCCTTTACTTGGAAATGCCTTATACGATTGGAGTTTTGTTGGAACAGATATCGACGAGAAAGCACTTCAAAATTGTAAACAAATTATAAGTAATAATCCCAAATTGATGGATGCTATTAGTTTACAATTACAAGTTGAAGCACGTTTCCTTTTCAAAAACATTATTACTTCAGAAGACTTGTTTGCCTTTACGATATGTAATCCGCCTTTTCATGCTTCCGCGGAGGACGCCAATAAAGCCAATCTTCGTAAAATAAATTCACTTCAAAATACCAAAACTGGAACACCGGCTTTAAATTTTAACGGTCAAAATAGAGAGCTTTGGTGCGATGGCGGGGAAATCGGATTTATCACTCAAATGATTTTTGAAAGTGTCAAATATCCAAAACAAGTACTGTGGTTTACAACTTTGGTTTCAAAAAGAGACAATCTTTCTAGTATCTATAAAACTTTGAATAAAGTAAATGCGGTTGAAATCAAAACCATCGAAATGGCACAAGGACAAAAGACAAGCCGCATTATCGCTTGGACTTTTATGACTAAATCACAACAAGAAAACTGGAAATTTTAAAAAATTTACTTCAGATTTCTAGATTAAAAACAAAAAAAATCTGTAAATCTGTGGTTAAAATTTATATAACAATACTATAACTTTGTAGCTCAGCAACTCAGAACCTCAATAACTCAGCAACTCGAATGAATTTCCAAGTTATCTCCGATTACAAACCTAAAGGTGACCAACCACAAGCGATTGAAAAATTAACTCAAGGTCTTATTGATGGTGAAAAATTTCAAACTTTATTAGGCGTAACTGGCTCTGGAAAAACATTTACTGTTGCCAATGTAATTGAAGAAGTGCAACGCCCAACCTTAGTTTTAGCGCATAACAAAACCTTAGCGGCTCAGTTGTATTCGGAATTCAAACAGTTTTTTCCCAACAATGCGGTTGAATATTTTGTTTCGTATTACGACTATTACCAACCGGAAGCCTTCATGCCAGTAACCGGTGTTTTCATTGAAAAAGATTTGTCTATCAATGAGGAATTAGAAAAAATGAGAATGTCTACGGTTTCTTCTTTACTATCTGGAAGACGCGATATCATTGTGATTTCATCGGTTTCCTGTTTGTATGGAATTGGGAATCCCGTGGAGTTTCAAAAGAATGTCATTCCGATTGAAAAAGGGCAAGTCATCTCTCGAACAAAGTTATTGCATCAATTAGTGCAAAGTTTGTATTCGAGAACCGAAGCCGATTTCACTCCAGGAAATTTTCGAATCAAAGGAGACACCGTCGATGTATATCCAAGTTATGCCGATGATGCTTTTCGTATTCACTTTTTTGGTGATGAAATTGAAGAAATTGAACGCTTTGAAATCAAGAATTCAAAAGTCATCGAAAAATTTGAAAAGTTGACGATTTACCCTGCGAATATGTTCGTGACTTCTCCCGATGTGCTACAAAACGCAATTTGGGAAATCCAACAAGATTTGGTGAAACAAGTGGATTATTTCAAAGAAATCGGGAAACATTTGGAAGCCAAACGATTGGAAGAACGCACCAATTTCGATTTAGAAATGATTCGTGAATTGGGTTATTGTTCTGGAATTGAAAATTATTCTCGTTACTTAGATGGCAGAAATGCTGGGACAAGGCCGTTTTGTTTACTCGATTATTTCCCGAATGATTATTTGATGGTGGTTGATGAGAGTCACGTAACGCTTTCGCAAGTTCATGCCATGTATGGCGGCGATAGAAGTCGAAAGGAAAACCTCGTTGAATACGGTTTTCGCTTGCCCGCAGCTATGGACAATCGTCCACTGAAATTTGAAGAATTCGAAACGATGCAAAACCAAGTAATTTATGTCTCGGCAACACCAGCTGATTATGAATTACAGAAAACGGATGGCGTATATATTGAACAAGTCATTCGTCCAACTGGATTATTAGATCCTATTATAGAAATTCGTCCGAGTTTGAATCAGATTGATGATTTGATTGAAGAAATTCAATTACGCGCTGAGATTGATGAACGTGTTCTCGTTACTACATTAACCAAAAGAATGGCGGAAGAATTGGCGAAATACTTGACGAAAGTAAGTATTCGTTGTCGCTATATTCATTCGGAAGTAGATACTTTAGAGCGCATCGAAATCATGCAGGATTTGCGAAAAGGAATTTTCGATGTTTTGATTGGGGTGAACTTATTGCGAGAAGGATTGGACTTACCCGAAGTTTCTCTGGTTGCTATTTTAGATGCTGACAAAGAAGGGTTTCTGAGAAGTCATCGTTCTTTAACTCAAACAATAGGTCGTGCTGCTAGAAACCTCAATGGAAAAGCGATAATGTATGCGGATAAAATTACAGCAAGCATGCAAAAAACCATCGATGAAACCAATTATCGAAGGGAAAAACAAATCAATTTCAATGTAGCGAATAATGTCGTTCCGATGGCATTGAACAAAAAAATTGAAAGTGCTTTCACCAAAATTCCATTGATTGATGCGGAGTTAGGTTATTTACCTTCGATGGCAGCGGAACCGATTACAGAATATTTATCCAAAGCAGAAATCGACAAACGCATTCGTGACAAACGAAAAGCCATGGAGAAAGCTGCGAAAGATTTGGACTTTTTGCAAGCTGCCAAATTAAGAGATGAGATTAAGGCGTTACAAGGAAAACTTGTTTAATTATATTGCTCCTGAAAAACTTCCAATAAATAATCTGGAGAAATCATACTCGTTGGGGACAATTCCATGGCTTTTAAAACGCGTTTCATTGCAAAAGGATTCAATCCCATATTGATTCCAATTTCATGAATTTTATTTTTTTCTCGTTCATGTAAAACACCATCACAATGCATGAGTAAAGCCAAACGATAGAATTGTTGAATGCGTTGAAACTCAGATTTTGTAACCGACGGATACAATTCTTGATGAAACAATTGCTTGAAATCTTCGGGTTTGATTTGAAGTTCATCTGCAATTAAAGTCAAAAATTGCAATTCACGATCGTGCAACTTCCCGTCGACCACAGAAAAGGAAACCATCTCTGCTAATAAGCTCAATTTTTCTTCGTAGCTGTTCATCAATTGTTTATTTTTAGCGAAAATATTCTTTTTTGTTGAATCTGAAATAAAAATACAATTGAAATCACTTTTCACGCTACTTTTATTGTTTCTCGCCTACTCGATTTACTGTCAGCAAAGTACTGCGTCAAAACAAGTTTCAAATTTTACGATGGAGTCACCACAGCTAAAGACAACAAAAAAAATATGGTTGTATCTTCCTAAAAACTACAGTACTTCTACCAAAAAATATCCTGTCATTTACATGCATGACGGTCAAAATTTATTCGATGCAAAAACATCCTTTGTGGGCGAATGGAATATTGACGAAAAATTAGACAGTCTCAATGCACAAGTGATTGTGGTTGGAATTGAAACTACTGATAAGAGAATGGAAGAGCTTACTCCTTTCAAGAATATAAAACATGGTGGCGGCAATGCAAATGCCTATCTAGACTTTATTGTAAACACCTTAAAGCCGGAAATAGATTCAAGATACAGAACCAAAACAAACGCAAGAAATACAATAATGATGGGAAGTTCATTGGGTGGTTTGACTTCGTTTTATGCACTTTTAAAATACCCAAAAATATTTGGAAAAGCGGGTGTCTTTTCTCCTGCCTTTTGGTTTAATCGAACGGAATTGGTTGACTTAATGAAGCAAACCAAAAACTTCGATGCCAAAATTTATTTTCTTCATGGCGATAACGAAGGAGACCCCGATATGATTCCTGACTTAAATCAAATGGAATATTTAGTGAATACCAAACGTTGTGAATGCAAAAAATTGAATAAAAAAGTACTAATCAAAGGAGGACAACACAATGAAAAATTATGGCGAGATGGTTTTGTAAAAGCGTATCTTTGGCTTTTCTAAGTGGCTGAGTTGCTGAGTAACTGAGATACTGAGAATGAAATGCTCAACAAATTACTAAAAACCCGTTTTAAAAGTCAAAATTATAACTCAGAGACTCAGCAACTCAGTCTCTCAGCAACTCAAAAATATGAACAACAACGATATCTTCAAAAAACTCCGTGTAGCACTCATGTTGCGCGATGATCAAATAATTGAAATTTTAGAACTCGTCGATTTCAGAATGTCGAAAGGCGAAATCGGAAATATTTTCCGTAGTCAAGATCATGCTGATTTTATGGAATGTGGGGATCAAGTATTGCGCAATTTCTTAAACGGATTGGTGATTCATCTGCGCGGTACCAAAGAAAATCCGAAAAATCCAAATGAAGTATTGGCTAAACACAGAGCTGAAATTCCGGTGAAAGAAAATGCGAAACCACGAGCTGAATTTAAAGCTGCTCCGAAAACAGATTTCAAGAAAAAAACTGCATCGAACCAAAAATCTCGTGAAAAGAAACCAGCACCTAAAGTTCAAGTTGTCGAGAAAGTAAAATTCAATAACGGAAAAAAGAAACCCTAAAGCTTTTACAGATGGAATCTCTTGATTTATTATTTAATAAACTAGAAAGCAACCTAAAATCGAAAAATGCTTTCAATAGTAAAGTGTCCTACGAAGACGTTTCATGGCATATCGCTCACAGTTTGAAAGTGATTTACAATATCATAAAAGTACTTCAAGACTCCAATCCAGAAGAGTATCACTGGAAGTTTAATCGTAGCCGAAGCTTCGTTTATTTTTTTAATTCTATTCCAAGAGGAAAAGGAAAAGCACCGAAGTCTGTTATGCCTACAGAGGATCTTACTCTAGAATTTCTTCAGTCAGAATTCAAAAAAGTAAGAGAATTGATTCCAGAATTAGACAATTTAGAGGCAAATAGTAATTTTAAGCATCCGTACTTTGGGCAATTGAATCTGAAACAAACCAAGAAATTATTTTTGATTCATACAAAACATCACCTCAAAATTATTGAGGATATTATTCGAACTTCATAGAATCAAAAAATCCTAAGCTTTCACTTAGGATTTCCTTATAAAATACTATTCTTTAGTTTACGAAACCAACGCTTTTTGAACTTGATCCGCTGCTTCTTGAAACTCAACGGCAGACAAAATAGGCATTCCAGAGTTGTCTATTAATTCTTTCGCGATTTCCGCATTGGTTCCTTGCAAACGCACGATAATCGGCACTTTAATCGCATCGCCCATGTTTTTATAAGCATCAACCACACCTTGCGCTACGCGATCGCAACGAACGATTCCACCAAAAATATTAATCAAAATGGCTTTTACGTTTGGATCTTTTAAGATGATACGGAACGCCAATTCCACACGTTTTGCATCCGCAGTTCCACCAACATCCAAAAAGTTAGCTGGTTCAAAACCTGCGTACTTAATCAAATCCATTGTTGCCATCGCCAATCCAGCACCATTCACCATACAACCAACAGTTCCATCCAAATCCACATAATTTAATCCTGCTTCTTTGGCTTCTACTTCAATTGGATTTTCTTCTCTAATGTCACGCATATCCGCATATTTCGGCTGACGGTATAAGGCATTATCATCAATATTTACTTTGGCATCTACTGCCATAATTTTGTTGTCAGACGTTTTCAAAACAGGATTAATTTCAAACATTGAAGCATCACAACCGATATAAGCATTGTATAAAGATTCAACAAACTTCACCATTTCTTTAAATGCATTTCCAGAAAGCCCTAAGTTAAAAGCAATCCTTCTTGCTTGAAAACCTTGCAAACCAACCGCTGGATCAATCTCTTCATTGTGAATCAAATGCGGTGTATGTTCCGCAACTTCCTCAATGTCCATTCCACCTTCCGTAGAATATACAATCATATTTCGACCTGAAGCTCTGTTCAACAAAACTGACATATAGAATTCAGAAGTTTCACTTTCACCAGGATAATAGACGTCTTCAGCAATTAAAACCTTGTGCACTTTTTTACCTTCCGCAGAGGTTTGCGGAGTAATCAATTGCATCCCGATAATTTGTTCGGAGATTTCTTCTACTTGTTGCAAGTTTTTAGCCAATTTCACGCCACCACCTTTTCCGCGACCACCAGCATGTATTTGCGCTTTGATAACATACCATTGCGTTCCTGTTTCTGATGTCAGTTGTTTGGCTGCTGCTACCGCTTCAACTGGGCTGTTGGCCACAATTCCGCGTTGAATGCGCACACCATATTTTGCTAAAATTTCTTTTCCTTGGTATTCGTGTATGTTCATAATGAAGTAATTTGGCTATTTAAAAGTGCCACAAAAATAATAAAAAACTGCAAACTATTGACTTCGATTTCTAGTTTTTATTTGAGATTTTTTAGGAGCTAATTGCTTGCGCCCGTTCGCCCTTTTAGGAGCTTGGATCCCGCTTTCCACTATATCTTTTGAGCCAAAAAAATGGCACAAAAGGATGCCGTTGCAATCGGGGCTAGAGCTAGTCCAATACTACAACTATATCGTTTGAATTGCGAATTCTTCCCCAATTATTTGGAAGTCAATCGCAGTAACAATAGATTTGCTAAAAAGATACTGCTATGCAACCCAAAGAACTCCTCGATTTAGCTAACGAATTCGGATGTCCGTTATATGTATACGACGCCGCAAAAATCGAATCACAATACCTCCGATTGACAACTGCTTTTTCGAAAGTAGAACGAGTTCGCATCAATTACGCCGTAAAAGCTTTATCAAACCTTGCGGTACTGCAACTTTTCAAAAAGATGGGCGCTAACATCGACACGGTTTCTATACAAGAAGTACAATTAGGATTACATGCCGGATTCGAACCCCATCAAATCATCTATACTCCCAACGGAGTTTCCTTTGAAGAAATTGAAGAAGCTGCGAAATTGGGAGTTCAAATCAATATCGACAATCTTTCGATTTTAGAACATTTCGGTACCAAACATCCTAAAATTCCGGTTTGCATTCGGATTAATCCTCACGTTATGGCTGGTGGAAACACTAATATTTCTGTGGGACATATTGATAGTAAGTTTGGAATTTCGATTCACCAAATGCCCCATATTTTGCGCATTGTTGAAAATACTGGCATGCATATCAACGGTATTCACATGCACACTGGCTCTGACATTTTAGATATTGAAGTGTTTTTGTATGCGGCAGAAATATTATTTGAAGCGGCAGTGCATTTTAAAACGTTAGATTTTTTAGATTTCGGAAGTGGATTCAAAGTGCCGTATCACAAAGGCGATATCGAAACCAATATTGAAGAATTTGGACGAAAACTCACCAAACGATTCAATGCTTTTGAAAAAGAATACGGACGTCCGCTAACTTTAGCGTTCGAGCCAGGTAAATTTTTAGTGAGTGAGTCAGGTTTCTTTTTGGCTAAAGTAAATGTCGTAAAGCAAACCACATCTACTGTTTTTGCTAGTATCGACAGTGGATTCAATCATCTCATTAGACCGATGTTGTATGGATCGCAGCACTTTATCGAAAACATTTCCAATCCAAAAGGGAAAGAACGCTTTTATAGTGTAGTGGGTTATATCTGCGAAACCGATACATTCGCCAACAATCGACGCATTAGCGAAATCAAAGAAGGAGATGTTCTGTGTTTTAGAAATGCAGGTGCTTATTGTTTTGCGATGGCTTCCAACTACAATTCTCGTTACAAACCAGCCGAAGTTTTGTGGCAAGACGGAAAAGGGATTCTTATTCGACAAAGAGAAACTTTTGAAGATTTATTGAAGAATCAGATTTTGTTGGACTAACTAATCTTTTACAAATTTTGCACTAAAGTGATTTCCTAATTGGTCAACTGAAATCAAATATATCCCACGGTTTAAGACGGAAACATCAATTAATTCTATCAAATTATTCGAGAAATTCTTTTCTAGAATCAATTTTCCTGTGTTATCAAAAATTTGAATCAATGTCGGTTCATTAAATTTTCGATAAATTCTTAGTTCTTTCGAAACAGGATTAGGATATATAACTATTTCATTTGTTGTTTCAAAAGTATCGTTATACAACAATTCACAATTTCCATCAGCCACAAAGGTGGGAAACCAACGTAATGCATCTGTTCTTGTCGACAAGGATTCACTTAGCTCAATATCTCGACATAACCAAGCGCTATTTATTCCTGTTTCTGGGCATTTTGGAGTCAAAGCAAATCCCTCGATATTGTCATTATTTCCTGTTGGATTGGTTATTAAATAATCTTTTAAAGGAATAAATTTTCTTGAACTTCCATTTAATGAGGTTGACAAATCAGTTACTTCCAACCGATTATTTCCTATGATATTGTGGAGAATATAGAGTAATCCTGTACTTCTATCAAATGCCAAATCGCAGCTTTCAGTATGATTGGTTTGGTATTTCCCGACATAAGCAAAATCGTTATTGCTATTCGGATTGACATCAAAAACCCAAATATAACCTTCCTCTTGATGCGCCACAAAAAACAATCCACCTAAACCTTTTACGGAGGAATATAATTGTCCCGTTTGTTGGCTTACAAATCCATTAGCAATCAAAAAACTATCTGGAATAAATACAATTCCTTCGGGGCCTGTATTGCCCGTATCCTGCATTGGTGAAGGTGAAGCTAAAAGATTCCAATGTTTGAATTCGGTTACTGTTGAAAAATTGGC
>CANHMG010000052.1 GCA_947461795.1 Flavobacteriaceae bacterium
ATTTTTACTGCTATCAGGGCTAGGGTTTCTGCAAACCAAGAACGAACTCAGCCGCTCAGGCACTCAGAAACTCAGCGACTCTACAATAATTTATTATTCAATTTTCGCAACTTAATTGCCGTCAATACTTTCTTCGTATATAAAGGAAAGTCCGCATTTTGAATCCAACCAAAATAGCCTGGTTCGTCTTCCAATACTTTCTCCACTTTCGCACCTTTGTGTTTTCCGAAAGAGAAAATTTCTTCACCCTCTTTGTCATAACCAATAAATCCGGCGAAATCAGCAGATCGTTTTCTTGTGGTGAATTCGGCCAACGACTTCATATCATTTTCTAATTCAGGATAACGTTCTAATTGCGCTTTCAATATTTCGTAGGTTGCCATGGTATCGGCTTCGGCAGAATGCGCATTTTCCAAACTTTTTCCACAATAAAACTTCAACGCTGCACTTAAGGTGCGCTCTTCCATTTTGTGAAATATGGTCTGTACATCAACAGACACGCGGCTTTTCATGTCAAAATCGACACCTGCTCGCAATAATTCTTCCGCTAATAACGGAATATCAAAACGATCTGAATTGAAACCAGCTAAATCTGAATCTTTAATCATGGCTTGAATTTGAGGCGCTAATTCCTTAAACGTAGGTTCATTGGCTACTTTCTCATTCGTAATGCCATGCACAGCAATTACTTGTGGTGGAATTACCATTTCTGGGTTGACCAACCACGTTTTACTTTCTTTATTGCCGTTGGGAAACACTTTGAAGATTGAGATTTCTACGATGCGGTCTTTGGCGACTTCAATTCCAGTAGTTTCTAAGTCGAAGAAGCAAATAGGTTTATTTAGTTTGAGTTCCATTATTTTATTTTAGGGAAACAAAGATAGTAGTTAGAATTGATAATTAACAATTGATAATTGAGAATTAGAGAAAGGGTCAAATGTAAAAGCCTCTTCTGTCGAAGAGGCTTTCATTATCAATTGTTAATTATCAATTAAAAAGACCTGTTTTCATCAAACGCCTCCATATATTCCGCCACACGTTTTACAAAACTTCCGCCCAAAGCACCATCTACCACGCGGTGATCGTAACTGTGCGACAAGAACATTTTTTTACGGATGCCGATAAAGTCACCTTCTGGTGTTTCGATAACAGCTGGCACTTTACGAATCGCCCCCAAAGCCAAAATTCCTACTTGCGGTTGGTTGATGATTGGTGTTCCAAAGACACTTCCAAATGTACCGACATTGGTAACAGTATATGTTCCGCCTTGGGTATCGTCTGGTTTTAGTTTTCCAGCTTTCGCACGATTACCTAAATCATTCACCGCTTTGGCCATGCCTAACAAATTCAATTGATCTGCATTTTTGATAACAGGAACAATCAAATTTCCGTTGGGTAAAGCGGCTGCCATGCCAAGGTTAATGTTTTTCTTTTTGATAATATAATCGCCATCAACGGCAATATTCATCATCGGGAAATCTTTCAAAGCTTTCGCTACGATTTCCATAAATATAGGCGTAAAAGTTAGCTTCTCGCCTTCTCTTTTCTCAAAAGCATTTTTGTTTTTCTCTCTCCAATCCCAGATAGTAGTTACATCTACTTCAATAAACGACTGCACATGCGCAGAAGTTTGCAAAGATGCCACCATATATCCTGAAATCAGTTTTCGCATACGATCCATTTCGACAATTTCGTCTTGACCATTTACAGAAACTGGTACCGCCTTAGGTTGTGGATTGGAAGATGTTGCTGGTTGCGAACTCGGAGCTACCGATTGTGACTCCACAACTGCAACCGGTGTAACAATTGGTGCAGCAGCAACTGGAGTTGGAGCTGTTGCTGGAGCATTCACTTTATTTTTAATATATTCTAAAATATCATTTTTTGTAACGCGACCTTCATTTCCTGTTCCAGCAATGCTCTCAAGTTCGGCAATAGTTATTCCTTCTTCTTTGGCGATGTTTCGCACTAAAGGAGAAAAGAATTTTTCAGAATGAGAGAAATCTTGAGGTTGACTTGGAATAGGTGCCGCTACGTAATCTCTAGCAGTTTCAACAGTTTTAACCACTTCTTCAATAGCTGCAGTAATTGGAGCTGGAGCTTCTTGAACTACAACTGGAGCGACTGCTCCGCCTTCAGTTTCGATGATGGCGATGGTTTGACCTACTTGAACTAAATCGTCTTTTTGAAACAATTTCTCTACCAAAACACCCGCTACTTCAGAAGGAATTTCACTATCGACTTTGTCTGTTGCAATTTCCAGAACTGCTTCATCCATTTCGATTTTGTCTCCTACTTCTTTGAGCCAATTGGTAATCGTTGCTTCCGCAACACTTTCTCCCATTTTAGGAAGCTTTAATTCAAATCTTGCCATATTGTTAACCTAAAGATGTATTCTTAAATTTCGTTTGCGAAAATACTAAAATAAATCCTTTTTAATTGTGAATTATTTACTATTTCCTGATTATTTATTTTCTAAAACAATCACCTCACCTCGATCATTACTACTGTTACTTCCTATAAAAAAATGACTTTTCTGTGGCAATATCTTGAAAGTGAATCCTTTGTTTTTATGATGCTCTAAAAATTCGATAATCGCTTTGAAACTCCAATCGCTATTATCGAAAATAATTTCGGTAGTTGTAACTGAAGGATTCGTTAGCGAATTTAGATTATTTTTGGTTGTAGAATCTACCATCATCACTTTTTTTCCTAACAAGTTTTCAACTTTTAATACCAGTTTTTCATTCGATGAAAACAACCAATAATCCTCAATATTACGATTGCTTATGACGGCTTGGCTTCTTTTAAAAATCGAAAATAAGAAGGCTCCTATAGTCATAAAAACATCAAAAAAGAAAGACGTTCTAAAATGTTTTTGATAGAAAAAATGCATGGCATCGCGGAATCGTTGCATATACAATCCGTCACGTACGGTGCTTTCTCCTTTATAATGAATGACGGACGTTTCGTGGAAATAATAATTTGATTTCCCTGTTTTCAGCACCATATACGATAAATCGATATCATCCGAATACATAAAACAATTTTCGTCGAAACCACCGACTTCAAGATACAATTCGCGTTTCATTGTCATAAAAGCTCCGACGAGAATGTCGACTTTCCCCGTTTGATTCTCCTGTAAATGCTCGGCATAATAGCGTCCGAATCGTTTTGATTTTGGAAATAATCTGTACAAACCCATCACTTTTGTAAAAGCCACAAAGGGAGTCGGTACACCGCGTTTGCATTCAGGAAGAAAATTTCCGGTGCCATCAATGAGTTTGCAGCCTACAATTCCCAGATCGGTTTTGGAGTCGGCAAAAGCCAATACTTTTTCAAATGTATCTTCTGCCACTACCGTATCCGGATTAAGAATGCAAACATACTCACCTTTCGCTTGCGCTACGCCGATATTGTTACCCTTTGGAAAACCTGCGTTGGTTTTGTTTTCTATTAAAGTAATCTTTGGGAATCTTTCGCGCATCATCGCACAACTATCATCGGAAGAATTATTATCAATAACGATAATCTCACCGTCTATGTTTTCGAGTGCTTTTTGAACACTGAACACACAGAGCTCGAGAAAATAACGAACATTGTAGTTGAGAATGATGACAGAGATTTGCATGTGGCAAATGTAATTTTATTTCATACAATTCGGATACGCCTCGGGTGAAAATTTGGAAAATTGAAAATTGAAATGAACATAAATTCATTGCCAATCTCCATTAGAATGAATAGCCTTAGCCCCGATAGCAGCGATATCCTTTTGTGGCGCGCAGCAGAACAAAAGATATAGCGAATAGCGGGAATAGCTCCTAAAGTTAATTAACAATTAATAATGAATAATTAATAATTACTTTTGCGCAAAAATTACACTTGTGAATTACTTATCCGTAGAGAATATATCGAAATCGTTTGGAGAACGCACTTTGTTTAAAGACATTTCGTTTGGCATCAATAAAGACCAAAAAATTGCCTTCATCGCCAAGAATGGTTCGGGAAAAACGTGCATTATGAATATCATTACGGGCGAAGACGAACCCGACACTGGAAAAGTGGTTTTGCGCAAGGAAATTAAGATGGCGTTTTTGTCGCAAACACCGAATTTGCAAGAGGAATTGACGATTGAAGAAAGTATTTTTGCTTCGGATAATGAAGTACTAAAAGTGATTGAACAATACGAAAAAGCCTTAGAAAACCCGGAAGAGGAAGAAGCGTATCAACGTGCTTTTGATTTGATGGATCAGCATAATGCTTGGGATTTTGAAACACAATTCAAACAGATTTTGTTCAAATTGAAGTTAGAAGACTTTAAATTGAAAGTCAAAAGTTTGTCCGGTGGACAGAAAAAAAGATTGTCTTTGGCGATTATATTAATCAATCGTCCCGACTTATTAATTCTAGACGAGCCTACGAATCACCTCGATTTAGAGATGATTGAATGGTTAGAAAGTTACTTCGCCAAGGAAAATATCACGTTGTTCATGGTGACGCACGACCGTTTCTTTTTGGAGCGCGTTTGCAATGAAATTATTGAACTCGACAATGGAAAACTCTATCAATATAAGGGCAATTATTCCTATTATTTAGCCAAGAAAGAAGAGCGAATTGCTTCGGAAAATTCGAGTATTGACAAAGCGCAGAATTTATTTGTCAAAGAATTGGAATGGATGCGCCGTCAACCCAAAGCTCGAACCACCAAATCGAAATCGCGTCAGGATGATTTTTATGTAATCAAGCAAAAAGCAGAAAGCAGAAGGAAAGAAAATGTGGTGGAGCTCGAAATCAATATGGAACGTATGGGCAGCAAGATTATTGAAATGCATAAAGTGTCGAAAAAATTTAAAGACCGAGTAATTTTGGACAACTTTAATTTCGATTTTCAAAGAGGCGAACGCATTGGGATTATTGGAAAAAACGGAACGGGAAAGTCGACGTTTTTGAATTTGATTACCGGAACGATTCCGTTAGATAGCGGCAAAGTCATCAAAGGCGACACGATTAAAATTGGCTATTATACACAAAGCGGAATCAATCCGAAACCCGGACAGAAAGTCATTGATATTATTAAAGAATACGGTGAATTTATTCCATTGGCCAAAGGAAAAATTATTTCTGCTGGACAATTGTTAGAGCGCTTTCTATTCGACCGCAAGAAGCAGCATGATTATGTAGAAAAATTGAGTGGTGGCGAATTGAAACGGTTGTATTTGTGTACCGTATTGATTCAGAATCCGAACTTTTTGATTCTCGACGAGCCTACGAATGATTTGGATATAGTGACTTTGAACGTATTGGAAAGTTTCTTGCTGGATTATCCAGGTTGCTTGTTGGTGGTTTCTCACGACCGTTATTTTATGGACAAGATTGTCGATCACTTGTTTGTGTTTCGAGGTGATGGTGTCATTGAAGATTTTCCTGGCAATTATTCCGATTTTAGAGCGTATGAAGACAGCGCTGATGTGGCTCAAAAAGAAGAAAACAAATCCGAAAAGAAAGATTGGAAACAACAGAATAATACGTCAGGTTTGAGCTTTAACGAGCAAAAAGAATTTCAAAAAATTGAACGCGAAATTAAAGATTTAGAATACGAAAAGAAACAAATCGAGCAATTGTTTTCAGACGGAAAAGTAGCAGACGATGCCATAGCCAGCAAAGCCAAAGAACTCGAAGTCATCATCAAAAAAATCGAAGAAAAAGAGGAACGTTGGTTTGAACTTTCAGCGAAGATTGAAGGCTAGACGATTTACGATATTGGAATTTGGAATTTCTTAAACCGGCTCTCCATACAAATCAAACTCCGTGGCTTCTGTAATTTTTATCATCGCAAAGTCACCGGTTTTCATATAATGTTTAGCCGCGTCAATTAACACTTCATTGTCAACATCTGGACTATCAAATTCGGTTCTTCCCACAAAGTGAGCGCCTTCTTTTCTGTCGATAATACATTTGAAAACTTGATCTACTTTCTCTTGATTTAAGTCCCAAGAAATTTGCGATTGCAGTTCCATAATTTCTTCGGCGCGGGCTTTTTTTACATCTTCCGGCACATCGTCTTCTAATAAATACGCATGGGTGTTTTCTTCGTGTGAATAGGCAAAACAACCCATTCTATCGAATTTCATTTCTTGCACAAAATCCTTTAACGTCTCGAAATCTTCTTGTGTTTCGCCTGGATAACCTACAATCAAAGTCGTTCTAATTGCCATTCCAGGAACCGCAGCACGGAAATCTTTGAGAAGTTTTGTCGTTTTTTCTTTAGTCGTTCCGCGGCGCATCGATTTTAGAATCGAATCGGAAATATGTTGCAGCGGAATATCAATGTAATTACAAATCTTCGGTTCGAGTTTCATAATGTCTAACACATCCATCGGAAAACCTGTTGGGAACGCGTAGTGCAAACGAATCCATTCGATGCCTTCTATTTTGACTAAGGCTTCGAGCAATTCGCCCAAATTCCTTTTTTTATAAATATCTAAACCGTAATACGTCAAATCTTGCGCAATCAAAATCAGTTCTTTTACGCCATCACGCGCCAAACCTTCCGCTTCTTTGACTAATTTTTCGATGGGTTGGGAAACGTGTTTGCCACGCATTAATGGAATTGCACAAAAGCTGCACGGTCTGTCGCAACCTTCTGCAATTTTAAGGTATGCGTAATTTTTTGGAGTCGTTGTCAAGCGTTCTCCTAATAATTCGTGTTTATAATCAGCGCCTAAGGCTTTCAATAATTGAGGCAATTCGGTGGTACCAAAATACTGATCGACGTTAGGGATTTCTTTCTCTAAATCCGGGCGATAGCGCTCCGACAAACAACCCGTTACAAAAACCTTATCTACGAGACCGCGTTCTTTCTTGTCCGCATATTCTAAAATCATATTGACAGATTCCGCTTTCGCATTATCAATAAATCCGCACGTATTAATGACGACGATATTACCTTCTTGCTCATGCACTACATCTTTTCCGTTCGCGCGCAATTGGCCCATCAATACTTCGCTGTCGTACACATTCTTAGAACATCCAAGAGTGATGACATTGATTTTATTTTTCTTTAATGATTTGGTTCTCATAGACTGCTTATTAGTTCACTTTAAGGAGCGCAAAATTAGACTATTTTTATGGATTCTCTCACCGAATAGAAGAATTTCACTTTGATATTGTGTAGTTTTGCCTACACTTTTGAATACTATGGCGCTTTTATTTTCAATACAATCTTATTTGCAATTTCTTTGGAACTCCAAAAATCAACATGGGGTGCATTCGCCATTCGTATTCGATTTGGTGACAAAATGCTTTTATGATAAGGCTTTCAAACCAGAATACGCAACGCTTAAAAAATACAGAAACGAATTATTACAAAACAAAAATGAGATAGAAGTAACAGATTTCGGTGCTGGTTCCAAAGTCTTCCAATCGAATCGCCGAGAAATTTCAAAAATTGCACAAACCGCTGGAATTACTCGAAAACGAGCGGAATTACTTTTTCGTATAGTACATTATTTTCAACCTAATTCTATTTTAGAAATAGGGACATCATTAGGTTTAGCCACCTCAGCTTTAGCATTAGGTAATCCAAAAGCGAACATTACCACTCTTGAAGGCTGTCAAGAAACCGCTCGAATTGCACAAGAGAATTTTCAAAAATTCCAATTCCAAAACATTCACTCCGAAATCAGTGAATTCGAAAAGTTCCTTCAAAATCATCAAATTTCAATTGTCAATTATCAATTAATCTACTTCGACGGCAATCATTCTAAAGAAGCCACACTCCAGTATTTCGAACTACTATTACCAACCATCACCAACGAAACCGTTTGGATTTTCGACGACATTCATTGGTCTACTGAAATGACCCAAGCATGGAATATTATCAAAAGGCATTCTAAAGTAACCGTTACAATTGACACGTTTCAATGGGGATTGGTCTTCTTTAGAATCGAGCAAGAAAAAGAACATTTTACAATTCGTGTCTAATTTGTTGTAACAATTTGAATAACTGCTTCACTAATGATTGATTTAAAAACAAATTGTATATTTTTAATTCGTAATTCCTAATTCTCAATTTTACATGGCCAATCCATTAATCAAAATCACCAACATCAAACGCGATTTCGTTCTAGGAAATGAAATAGTTTATGTACTTAAAGGCATCGATTTAGAAATCAATAAAGGAGAATATGTTGCTTTGATGGGGCCATCAGGTTCCGGAAAATCTACGCTTATGAATCTCTTAGGTTGTTTAGATACTCCCACTTCTGGCACCTATATTCTCAACGAAAAAGACGTCAGTAAAATGCACGACGACGAATTGGCTGAGATTCGCAATACAGAAATTGGGTTTGTATTTCAAACGTTCAACCTTTTACCAAGAACTTCTGCTTTAGATAATGTGGCACTCCCAATGGTCTATGCTGGTTATTCAAAATCCGAACGTAAAATTAGAGCAGCTGAAGTGTTAACACAAGTGAATCTTGCTGACAGAATGGATCATCAACCCAATCAATTATCAGGTGGACAACGCCAACGCGTGGCGATTGCTCGAGCGATGGTTAACAAACCTTCCATCATTTTGGCGGACGAACCCACAGGAAATTTAGACAGTAAAACCTCCGAAGAAATCATGAAATTGTTTGGCGATATTCACAAAAAAGGAAACACCGTAATTTTGGTTACCCACGAAGAAGAAATTGCTTCCTATGCCCATCGTATCATTCGTTTGCGTGACGGTTTGGTTGAAAGCGATACTACTAAATAATTTTATTAGGAGCTTTTTCCTGCTGTACGCTCCACCCGAGCGAAGCGAATTGACCGAACACCTATTAAAATATTGACTTTGTGAGGTAATCTTTTGTTCTGACACGAGCAGAGCGAACTGACGAAGTAAAACCAGAACAAAAGGATTTCCACTTCCATCAGGGCTAGGGCATTCACCTACTATAGTTCGTCCAATTAAACGATTAAACAAATCTACATTCAGAATGAAAATAGCACTTCTCACCTGTCAACGCCTACCCGACCTTACGCCAGCAGACCAATTACTCATTCCGGAATTAGCAAAATACAATATTCACGCGCAAGCGGTAATTTGGGACGATCCAAATGTTACTTGGACCGATTTTGACTATTTGATATTCAGAAATACTTGGGATTATTATGAAAAGGAATCTCAATTTAATACTTGGTTAGAGGAAATTAAGTACCTTGGAATTAAAACGTTGAACGCCATAGAAATCATCGAGCAAAACAAACACAAATTTTATTTAAGAACGCTAGAAGAAAAAGGAATCAAAATTATTCCAACTGTTTTTATTGAAAAAACAGTGCAATTAAATCTTGTCGAAATCATTCCAGCGCACTGGAAAAAAGCCGTCATCAAACCTGCTTTCTCTGCGGGTTCCTATCTCACGGAAGCATTTGATTTATCCGATATAGGTAAAATCAATTTGCAATACCAACAAATTGCGAAAGAAAAAGAGTTAATGTTGCAAGAATTCAAACCTGAAATCACAACACAAGGAGAAACGTCTTTTATCTTTTTTAATAAAAAATTCTCCCACGCGGTCAACAAAAAACCAGCGGTAGGCGATTTTAGAATTCAAGTGCAATTTGGAGGAATATATACTTCAATCACACCAAGTACAGCATTGATTCAACAAGCGCAAACGATAGTCGATACTTTTCCGAATAACCTTTTATACGCAAGAGTAGATGGAATCATTATCAATGAAGAAATCCAATTAATGGAGGTGGAATGCATCGAACCCGATTTGTATTTTAATTATAGTGAAGGTTCACTGCAACGTTTTATTAATTCCATTTTAGAATTAATCTCAAAATAAAACTCAGTAACTTAGCCACTTTAAACTCAGAATCTCAGAAACTTATAAAATGACACGAGCGAAGCGACTGCATGCTTCCTTATAAAAACAAATATTAAATCAGCATGAAAGTATATACTAAAACCGGAGACACTGGAACCACGGCATTATTCGGTGGAACAAGAGTTCCAAAAGATCATATAAGAATTGAAAGTTACGGAACTGTAGACGAATTGAATTCACATATCGGACTCATTCGTGATCAAGAAATGAATACCCATTTCAAAGACATTCTCATCGAAATTCAAGATCGTTTGTTTACTGTCGGTGCCATCTTAGCAACTCCACCAGAAAAAGAAGTGATGAAAAATGGGGAACTTCGACTTAAAAACTTGGGAATTCTTGAAAGTGATATCGAATTGCTCGAAAAAGAAATTGACGCTATGGAAGACAGTTTACCACAAATGACGCATTTCGTTTTACCTGGTGGACATACAACAGTGTCATATTGTCATATTGCGCGTTGTGTTTGTAGACGAGCCGAGCGATTAGCAGTACATTTAGATCATATTGAGCCCATTGCGCCAATAGCAATTAAGTACCTCAACCGACTTTCTGACTACCTTTTTGTGCTGGCACGGAAGTTGTCTTCCGACCTAAATGCCGAGGAAGTCAAATGGATTCCAAGGAAATAACTTTAAGCATTTTGAAATAAAATTAGGCTATTCATAATCCTAAATCTCAAATCCTTATTGCTACAATTAAACTACGTTCTTAACTTTTTTTAAAATAAATCAATTTTTACTTGACTTTTTCAGTAAAAAAATTATTTTTGCACAAACAATAAAATCGAAAGAAGATGTATTGGACATTAGAATTAGCATCGTATTTAAGTGATGCACCATGGCCTGCAACCAAAGATGAATTAATTGACTATGCTATTAGAGCTGGAGCACCACTTGAAGTTGTAGAAAATCTACAATCTATAGAGGACGAAGGGGAGATATATGAATCAATGGAAGAAATTTGGCCCGATTATCCAACAGACGAAGATTATCTTTGGAATGAGGATGAGTATTAAAAAATAATAAAACCAATGAAAAGTCTCTCTTGAGGCTTTTTTTTTGTTTAAATTTGCGCACTTTATAAATTAAGATTATATACACCCGATTATGAGTTTCATTAACGATATATTAAAAATTTTTGTAGGAGATAAATCTAAAAAAGACGTAGGAGCTTTACAAGGAACTATTACCAAAATCAAAGCCATCGAAGCTTCTTTAACAAATTTATCTCACGATGAATTAAGAGCAAAAACGGCTCAGTTTAAAGAAAAAATCAAACAAGCCCGTGCCGAAAAAGACACTAAAATAAATGCTTTACTGGAAGAAGTAGAAAGTATTGAAGATATCGACAAAAGAGAAGACATCTATGCTACCATCGATGCATTAGAAAAAGAAGCCTACGAAATATCCGAAAAAACACTCAACGAAATTCTTCCTGAAGCTTTTGCAGTCGTTAAAGAAACGGCTAAACGATTCAAAGAAAATACTCAAATTACCGTTACAGCTACTCCAAAAGACCGCGAATTATCTGCTACGAAATCCTATATCAATATAGTTGGTGATACTGCAGTTTGGGCTAATTCATGGAATGCCGCTGGAAAAGAAATTACATGGGACATGATTCATTACGATGTTCAATTAATTGGAGGAATGGTTTTGCACAGTGGGAAAATAGCCGAAATGCAAACGGGTGAAGGAAAAACATTAGTAGCTACATTGCCTTTATATTTGAATGCTTTAACAGGAAATGGCGTGCACTTGGTTACGGTAAATGATTACTTAGCCAAACGTGATAGTACATGGAAAGCACCTTTATTTGAGTTTCATGGATTAACCGTAGAATGTATTGATAACTATCAACCCAATTCTGACGATAGAAGAAAAGCGTACGATGCAGATATTACTTACGGAACCAATAATGAATTTGGTTTTGACTACTTAAGAGATAATATGGCGCATTCCCCCGAAGATTTAGTGCAACGCAAACATAATTTTGCTATCGTAGATGAGGTCGATTCGGTATTAATTGATGACGCCCGTACACCATTGATCATTTCAGGTCCAGTGCCTCAAGGAGATCGCCATGAGTTCAATGAATTAAAACCAAAAATTGAAAACTTGGTGCAATTGCAACGCCAATTATCAAACGGATTTCTTACCGAAGCGAAACGTTTGGTGAAAGAAGGAAATTCTAAAGATGGTGGTTTCAATTTATTAAGAGCCTATAGAAGTTTACCTAAAAATAAAGCGTTAATTAAATTTTTGAGTGAAGAAGGTATCAAACAATTGCTTCAAAAAACCGAGAATCAATACATGCAAGACAACAATCGTGACATGCATATTATTGATGAAGCCTTATACTTTGTAATCGAAGAAAAAAACAATCAAGTTGAATTAACGGATAATGGAATCAAATTCCTTTCATCTGATACCGACGAAAATTTCTTCTTACTTCCAGATATAGGGACTGAAATAGCTCGTATCGAAAAACAAGGTTTTGATAAAGATAAAGAAGCGGAAGAAAAAGAAAAATTATTCCAAGATTTCTCTATCAAAAGCGAGCGTATTCATACATTAACACAATTGTTGAAAGCCTATTCATTGTTTGAAAAAGATGTAGAATACGTTATCATGGACAATAAAATTTTAATCGTCGATGAACAAACTGGTCGTATCATGGATGGTCGTCGTTATTCCGACGGTTTACACCAAGCGATTGAAGCCAAAGAAAATGTCAAAATTGAAGCAGCAACACAAACATTTGCAACCGTTACACTTCAAAATTATTTCAGAATGTACAGCAAATTAGCGGGTATGACTGGAACAGCGGTTACGGAAGCTGGTGAACTTTGGCAAATCTACAAGTTGGATGTTGTTGAAATTCCAACCAACCGTCCGATGGCTAGAAAAGATAAAGAAGATTTAATTTATAAAACGACTCGTGAAAAATTCAATGCTGTTATTGAAGACGTCACGGAATTATCCAATGCAGGTCGACCAGTATTGATTGGAACAACGTCAGTAGAAATCTCGGAATTATTGAGTCGTATGTTGAAAATGCGTGGTGTTACTCACAACGTATTGAATGCTAAAATGCACAAACAAGAAGCGCAAATAGTTGAAGAAGCAGGAAAACCTGGTGTCGTAACTATTGCAACCAATATGGCTGGACGTGGAACGGATATTAAGTTGTCTGCAGAAGTAAAAGCCGCTGGTGGACTAGCCATTGTAGGAACGGAACGCCACGATTCTCGTCGTGTAGACAGACAGTTACGCGGACGTGCTGGTCGTCAAGGAGATGTGGGTAGTTCCCAATTTTATGTGTCGCTTGAAGACAATTTAATGCGTTTATTTGGTTCGGAAAGAGTCGCCAAAGTAATGGATAGAATGGGATTGAAAGAAGGGGAAGTGATTCAACATTCAATGATGACCAAATCGATAGAACGTGCTCAGAAAAAAGTAGAAGAAAACAACTTTGGTGTTCGTAAACGTTTGTTGGAATACGATGATGTAATGAACGCACAACGTGAAGTGGTGTACAAACGTCGCCGACATGCTTTGCACGGGGAGCGTTTGAAAGTAGATATTGCCAACATGATGTATGATACGAGTGAAGTGATTGTAGAAAGCAATAAAATAAACAACAACTTCAAAAATTTTGAATTTGAATTGATTCGTTATTTCTCCATAACTTCGCCTGTTTCTGAAAGTGAATTCGAAAGATTGACCGAGATGGAATTGGCTGGAAAAGTCTACAAAGCGGCTTTAGAATTCTATACTGAAAAAACAGAAAGAAGCGCTAGAGAAGCCTTACCAATTATTAGTAATGTTTTTGAAGATAAAAACAATCAATTTGAGCGTATCGTAATGCCTTTTACAGACGGAATAAAAACCTTAAATGTGGTTACCGATTTGAAAAAAGCATACGAAACGAAAGGAAAACAATTGGTTGCCGATTTCGAAAAGAATATCACGCTAGCCATTGTTGACGAAGCTTGGAAAAAACATTTACGCAAAATGGACGAGTTGAAACAATCCGTTCAGTTGGCGGTACACGAACAAAAAGATCCATTGCTGATTTATAAATTTGAAGCGTATAATTTGTTTAGTTCAATGTTGAATGGCGTGAATAAAGAAGTGATTTCATTCTTATTTAAAGGTGATTTGCCACAACAAAATGTTCCATCTATTCAAGAAGCGAAACAAGTAAAGGTTAAAGAAAATTACAAAACCAGCAAAGATGAAATCCCTAATAGTGATACATTGGCTGCAGAAAACCGTGAAGCGGGACAAACACAACAACGTCAAGTTACTGAAACGATTGTACGTGAAATGCCGAAGATTAACCGAAATGACAATGTGACCATCAAGCATATCATGAGTGGAAAAACAGAAAGCATGAAATACAAAAAAGCTGAAACCCTAATCAACTCAGGAGAATGGGTGATTGTGAGTGAATAAGTTTCTTTCAACTCAATGAAATAATAATCCTCAATTGTGAAAGCAGTTGGGGATTATTTATATTTGAAAAAAATATTTGTCATGAAATATAAAATGCACACTATAATATTGCTTCTTATCTCTTGTTTCTGCTTTTCCCAAACTTTAGAGAAACTCAAAGCAGACACCAAAAAAATTTACGATGCCAATTATAATATGGATTTTGAAACCATTGCTAACCTAACATATCCAAAAATAATAGCGCAATTAGGAAAAGAAAAGTTCTTAGAAAAATTAGATTCCGATTATCAAAATGTAGCATATCGTATGCGTTTACAAATAGTAACACCCGTTTTTCAATTTGGCGAAACGAAAAAGATTGAAGGCAAAACGTATTGTGTTATTCTATACAAAAACCCCGTGCGTTATTTTTACGAAACGAAATTAGACTCGAATACTTCACTAGTTCAGGCGAACAAATTGCGTGAAAAAGACCAAACCAAAGACGTAACATTTGAACTCAAACGCAATAGTTTTAATGTACGACGTATTTCAAAATTAATAGCAATTGCAGATCAAACTACAGGAAATGATTGGAAGTTTTTTAATTTAGATGATGTTATTCAACGGCAACTATTTGAATCCTTAGTCGAAGATTTCGTAAAAAAACAATTGGGTTTATAAGTCAAAACCTCAAAATAATTTTTATATTTACTTAGAATTTAATTAAGAAACGAAACATAAAAATTATAACCATGGCAAAAAGTCAAGACGCAAAGAAAACAGAAAAGAAAGAACCTTTGAAAACGGCTAAAGAGAAAAAAGCCGAAAAAAGAGAAAAGAAAAATAGTCCAAAAAGAGATTAAAAGTCAACCGCAAAAAACAATGAGTTCTTTGCGGTTTTCTTTTTATAGTCTATCTGGGAAAATCTTTCCTGGATTTAAAATCCCATTCGGATCGAAGATGGCTTTGATACCTTTCATCAATTCGAGTTGTGTTTTGTTGAAGGCTATATCCATATAATTTTTCTGAACATAACCGATTCCGTGTTCACCAGAAAGAGTTCCTTTTAATGACACGGTCAATTCGAAAATTTCACGAATTCCTTTCGTCACTTCAGTGTTCCAGTCTTCGTCAGACATATCGCCTTTTACAATGTTCACGTGTAGATTTCCATCCCCCGCATGTCCATAACACACCGATTGAAATCCGTATTTGTTGCCAATAGTCTTAATGCCATTCAAAAGATTAGCCAATTCATATCGCGGCACCACCGTATCTTCTTCTTTATAAATCGAGTTTGATTTTACCGCTTCACCTACCGAACGACGCATTTTCCATAACGCATTCTTTTGATCTTCGGTGTCGGCAAAAAGGATTTCATCTATTTGAAATTGCTCGACAACACCCATGATTTTTTCGGCTTCTTGAAATAATATTTCAGGATAATTCCCATCTACTTCGATTAATAAATGTGCTTTGATTTCGGGTCCAATCGGGACATTTAATCCATCAATAAAACGAATCGCCCAATCAATCGCATCGCGCTCTAAAAACTCTAAAGCACTCGGAACAATTCCCGCTCTAAAAATTGCTGACACCGCTTCACAAGCTTCATCTGCTTTAAAAAAAGGCACGAGCATTAGTATATTATGCGTGTTTTTTGGCAATAATTTCATGACAATTTTAGTGATAATTCCAAGCGTTCCTTCACTTCCCACCATCAATTGAGTTAGATTATAACCTGTAGAATTCTTTAAAGTATTCGCCCCTGTCCAAATGATTTCACCATTGGCCAAAACCACTTCTAGATTCAATACATAATCTTTGGTCACACCATATTTTACGGCACGGGCTCCACCAGCATTTTCGGCAACATTACCGCCAATCCAACAACTGCCTTGGCTACTTGGGTCGGGTGGATAAAAAAGTCCTTTTTCGGCAACAGATTCCCGCAAAACTTGTGTGATAACAGCAGGCTCTACAGTAACTTGTAGATTTTGCTCGTCGATGTGTAGAATTTTATTGAAACGTTCCATCGACAAACCAATACCTTCATAAATAGACAAGCAGCCACCACTCAAACCAGTTCTAGCACCAATGGCTGTAACTGGAATCAAATTTTCGTTTGCGACCATTAAAATGGCTGCAATTTCTTCTGGAGTGGTTGGTTTTACAACAACTCCTGGAGGAAAAACAAAATCTTCGGTTTCGTCGTGTCCGTAATGATTTCGGGTTTCGAGATCTGTAAACACATATGATTCTCCAACTATATTTTCTAATTTTTGTAGAATTTCAGCAGTAATTTGAGAAGTTGTTATCATAACATAAAATTGAAGTGTAAAAATAAGGTATTGTGAAGAGTTGCGCAAATTAAAAAATTGTCGATTGGTTATCCTATTTGGAGTTAGGAGCTATTCCCGCTATTCGCTATATCTTTTTTGTTTTTTTTTATGCTATGTTCATTAATGTGCATATTCCAAAAAACAAAAAAGGATGCCGCTACTATCGGGGCTAGGGCATTGTCATAACAAGAAACCGCGTGAGATTTAGCTTCGCTCTGTTCGGCTATGCCTCGGGTGATATTAAGAGGAGGGCTACCAGTGGCAGTCAGGTATTTTTGTTAGTTCTTGAAAAAACAACATTGCATATGAAACTAGACTGCGTGAGGGATTGGAGTGGTATCCTTTTGTTCTGGAGTTCAGAACAAAAGATTTAGCGGAAAGCCCGACCCTTGTGGTCACGCCCAAAAACAGATAATTATTTCTTCTTCAAATTCGGTAAAAAATAACAAATCACACCCATAATTGGAAGAAATGAACAGATGTGATACACGTATTGAATGGAAGTATGATCGGCCAAAATTCCGAGCAAAGCCGAACCTAAAGCTCCCATTCCAAAGGCAAAACCATAGAAAAGACCAGACACCATTCCGAGTTTTTTGGGAATTAATTCTTGTGCATATACAATAATTGCCGGAAAAGCAGAGGAGATAATTATTCCGATAATAATCATGAG
>CANHMG010000053.1 GCA_947461795.1 Flavobacteriaceae bacterium
AAATTTGAATCGATAAACAAAACATCTTCATCAGCCATAATCAACCAATCGATATTTTGGTTTTTGAGTTTTTTAAACATATAACATATACTGTCCATTGCATGCATTCCATTTCTTCCATCAATAACATATCTAGGAATCTCTTTTGGAAATAATGGTTCTGATTTTTGATACAAATCAAAATTCACTACGGTCGATAATATTGCAATATTTTTACTCATTGTTTAGTATCTTTTTTTGAGCTCTCAAAAGTCCTCTTCTCAAATAAGGTGCTTGAATGGTGTGATCATGATAAAAAATCATATACCGATTTGATGGTTGTACTTCAAGATTATAGGTTTTTAAGAGTTGCATAAATTCAGCTAGATCTTCTTGTTTATGATACGTACAAATTGCCATTTTAAATTGCTTTAATGAATTTAGAAAGTTATGTGCTCCTTTCAAAAAATTGGCCTCTTCCCCTTCAATATCCACTTTTAAAAAAGTAATATCATCATACTCTTTGATAAATGTATCTAAGGTAATCGAATCTTTATTGTCAATATTAGAGACAAATTTATTACAAATTACAACTTTTTCTTTCCAAGGACTGAAAGTAGCTTCCAAGGCTTCAATCCATTCTGAATCACATTCAAAAAGATATATTTTCTTAACCTTTTCAATGTTACTAAGTGAAAAATTCCCTTCCGCAGCACCAATATCAGCTATTACATCTTTTCCATTTAAATTAAAATCTTTAGTCAAATATAAATGTGGTGAATTAGGGTCTTGATCAAGCAATAAACCATGATACAAACTTTTGATTTTTGCTATTGTATACGATCTTTTAAAATATAATTTTTTATTGTCATGCAAGACATAGTGCAATTCATTTGAAAAATCTTTCAAAACCTCGATGTCGGATTTGTTGTACTTTTCTTGAAAATCATAAGGGAAAACTGCAATAGGATTTGATATAAGATAGTTAAATACTTCCTCTTCTTCTGAAGTCCTATTTATTTTGTTTTCATAAAACTTAATAATTTTAGATTTCAATTGAATCAAATAATTACTTTGTTTTCTATTTTCAATTCTAGAAACAATCCTTGACTTCAATTGATTCGGAATCAATCTTTTAAAAATATTTTTTACGAAAGTTAAATTCATTTTAAATAGTATTTAATCAAGGATAAAAATTCAATTAACGAATAAAACTCTAATCAAATATCCGTTAATAATTAGGCAATTTACAATTGAAATGGAAAATTAAACCATTATTTCTTCAATTGCTTTGAGTATCCGTTTAGATGCTTCTTTTGCTGGATGTTGATTGATTTTTTCAAACCATTTCTGTGCGTTTTTTACAATTATCTCAGGTTTTTCAAGTCCAATTTGTATAATAGATTCAATAGATTCAGGAGAATTAATCCAAAGTACTGATTCTCTAGAAGGCATGGATCGAAAATGTACATATTCATAAATCTTCTTTACAGACCAATCTGGTTGAACAGAATTTGAAATATCATAGTTGATAAAGGCACATGGTTTATTATGAGTTACATAATCAAAAACCATTGTTGAACCTAGATTTATTACCATTTCTGTATGCTCAATAGTATTTATTTGCAAATTCATATCTTCTTTAGTTGGCAAAAAACTATTCCATGCAATACCCGTTTTTTCCCATTTTGGGTCTATAGCAACAATAATATCTTTATATTTTTCAAGAACTAAATTAAAACGATCTGAATAATCAACTGGGCATCTTCTGAAAATAATACCAAGTTGAAATCCTTTGTTATTCAATTCAATTACAGCTTTTGCAGTATCTTCTAAATAAATAGGATCATTCGGAGAAGTTGTAATATCATCACCTGAATAACAAATATATTTTTTGGATGAGTCTAAATTATTTTCAACAAAAAAATCATTTTTTGAGACACTATATTGTTCACAATTATGCATTTCAAATTGAGGAGTACCTGTTATCAAAATTTGATTTTCAGTAATAAATGGATAATACTTCATCAATTCCATTTTCATATAATTACTCCAAACAAAATAATAATTGGGTTCTAATACCAAAGTAGCTTTAGGCAAATTATCCCATGAAAAAATAAAAGTTCCAGTTGGAATATTCAATTCTTGAGCTGCTAATATAGGCGCTAATGCTAATGTAGTTCTTTGATTAGTGCAAAAAACAAAATCTGGTTTTTCATTTTTTAATACTTCCAAACAATCTTTATAATAAGATGTCTTTCTTTCAAAATAAAAAATCGCTTTTCTAATTTTTTCAATCCCATTAGTTGTAGAAAACAAAAAAGTAAGTACTCTTATAAAGAATGTTTTAACAATAGCTATCAAAGAATTAGTTGCAAATCGAAATCTATAACTTTCATAAACCTCATCATTAAATCTTTTTATATTAAGATTTAAATCAATTTGAACTCTTGCTTTTTTAAGAACATCGGTTAAGAAATGTGTTTTCGAATTATTAATTTTAATTTCATCAAAACCTAAACTTTTTAAATCAAATGAACTATTATTCCAAAAAACAATATCCAGTTTATTTTCTTTTGCTTGTTTCTGAAAATCAGTATAAGCGAAGTTTCTTAAACCCACCCCATCTGGTAATAAAATAAATATTTTTTTTTGTTTCATTATCTATCTCGAAATTGTTTTTGATGGTTTAATTTCCAAATGGAAGCGTCCAAAAGAGTTTCCAAAAATAATTCATCGCTTTTTCCAACGCCAAAATCAGAATTTGTTGGAATTACTTGATGCGAATCAATAGCACTTAGAGCATCAAGGATACTTTTTTCTTCATAATCTGAATTTATTATTTCCGCATGAACAGCTCTGTTTTGTTGTCTTGTACCAATATTAATAATTGGAATCCCATAATAAGGAGCTTCACGTATTCCAGCACTACTATTTCCAATTATGAACTGACAATTTTTAAGTAAGGTTAAAAAGTATTCGAAACGCAAAGAAGGAAAAATTCGGAATCTAGAATGTTGCTTTAATCTTTGATAAGCATTGATAATATATTGGCTTCCTCTATCATTATTGGGGAAAATTATCACATAATTATGAGTGTCTTTAAGCAATGAATTTACAAACTCATTGGCATATCTTTCCATTTCATTTGCTTCTGTAGTGACAGGATGAAACATTGCAATTGCATATTTATCGAACCCTATTTCGTAATACGCTTTAGTTGTTTCTAGATCAGGTAAACTCTCCGAAAACATACTATCAATATCCGGGGAACCAATAGTAAAAATAGAGGATTTTATTTCACCCATTTGCTGTAATCTTTTTTTTGCTTCTTGATTCGAAACAAAATGGATATGACTCAATTTACTAACGCTATGTCGAATTAATTCATCTACAGTGCCTGATATTTCACCCCCCTCAATGTGAGCAACAAAAATATTATTTAACGACCCAACTATTGCTCCTGCTAAGGTTTCTACGCGATCACCATGAACAATTATCATATCCGGATGTATCTGATTGATATAGCTAGAAAGGCCTTGAATCGTTTTCGCTAAAGTCAAATCCATTGTAGATTCGTGAGTATGATTTTGAAAAGTATGCACATTTTTATAGTTACATCGTTCGATTTCTAACAATGTATATCCGTATTCTTCTTGGAGATGCATTCCAGTAACAAATACAAAAACTTCAAAATCCAAATGACCTTCTAGAATCTGAATCAACGATTTTATTTTTCCAAAATCTGCACGAGTACCTGTTAAGAATAAGATTTTTTTCATCTTGAGTTTATAGAATATCGCTCCAAATTAATTGTTCATCATTCTCGATTGAACGAGTAGCTTTTTTTCCAAGTATACTCGCATAATGTTCTGCTAGTATCTTACCTGTTCCAGGACGTTTAACCCATATATTTTCTTTCGTGAAAATTGCGCCTTCTTGAATTGGAGCAATACTACAAACCGTTGCAAAAGCAAAATCGATTGTGACTTGTTCTTCTTTGGTTGGTTCTTTAGTTCCTCCACGCATTTGCCATATTTCATTACTGCTTTGAATTAATTCTTTTGTAGTCTGTTCGTCCATGCTGCAAACAATATCCGGACCTTTACGATTCATATGATCTGTAAAATGACGCTCTAGAATACTTGCACCTAGAGCAACAGCACCTAGACATGCATTGTTATTTAAAGTATGATCACTCAAACCGAAAACTTTATCTGGAAAGGCTTCATGCATTTGAGTCATGGCTCCAAAACGAACTAAATGTATGGGAGTAGGATATAAATTAGTAGTATGCAAAAGTGCGACAGACACTTGATGTTTGTCGAAAATTGCCACAGCTTTTTGGATGCTTTCAACGGTATTCATCCCAGTACTCAAAATAACTGGTTTTCCAAATGATGCAATATGCTCTAAAAGAGGATAATTATTGCATTCGCCCGAACCTATTTTGTAGCCTTCTACCTTCATGCGTTCTAAACGATTTGCCGCTGCACGAGAAAAAGGTGTCGAAATGAAAATCATTCCTTTACTTTCCACATAGTTTTTCAATTGAATTTCATCCTCTTCATTCAATGCACAGCGTTCCATAATTTCATAAATAGAAACATCTGCATTTCCTGGGATTACTTTTTTGGCCACAGCACTCATTTCATCTTCAACGATATGCGTTTGATGCTTGACAACTTCTACACCAGCTCTATAAGCTGCGTCTACCATTTCTAAAGCAGTTTGAAGCGAACCCTCGTGATTGATACCGATTTCAGCAATAACTAAAGGTGGGAAATCTAGGCCTATTTTGCGCCCAGCAATTTCTATAAATGGATTCATATGTTTTCTTTAGATTTTTGGTAGGTAAATTCAGCAAAATCGAAATCTTCTTGAGTATCAATATCTACTGATGCGAATGGGTGATTAACAATCATTGGAAATGTTGCATTACCCATGATTTTTTCCTGTAAAATTAATTCAGATGGAATAATATAGAGCAAACCATTTTCAAAATAGAGTGGTTCTAAATCTTGACTTCGTTGCCCTATTGTATAATTAAATGGAAGAAACTTATTGTCCGAAATTTTTCCGAATTTTTGATGATTTCGTGACACAGTCATCAAGCCATCACAATTATTTTTACGAAATAAATCGTAGGCTTCAGCTATTAAATTATCTGGACGTAATGGATTAGTAGGTTGCAAAAGAAAAACTAATTCTACTTGATCCGAAATTGATTCCAAAACATGCTTTAAAGCAGAAACTGTTGGTTCTATATCTCCCGATAATTGTGTTGGTCTGTCAATTACTTTAGCACCATAGGATAAAGCAATATCTTTAATTTGACTATCATCCGTCGAAACATAAATTTCATCTATAATTCCTGGATATTTTTTTGCTTCTAAAATACTGTGCGCTACTAATGGAATTCCACCTAGTGACAAGACATTCTTGTTCGGTAATCTTTTAGATCCTCCGCGGGCAGGAATTATTGCGATTTTTTTCATGAGAAGCATTCAATAGGGCCGTAAAAATAACTAATTTTCAGGTTTCCAATACAATTTAATTTTTTCTATTTTTTGGAATTCATGATACTCTTTTAAAGTCAATCGATTTTTATGTTTTACTATTTTAGGAATGAAATAAATACAGTCCAATAGTGCCAAAATAATAGCTTGTAATGCTTTAAAATCTCCTTTGAATACTTTCAATTTGAATTGCATCCAAATGGTGTAAAACAACAAACGAGGGATTTTCTGTATCGGATAAAAAAGAAAAAACAAATTCCATCCAGAACGTAAAGATCGTCTCAATCGAAGTAAATAATCCGAGTTCTTTTTCCTTGCATTAATATCAACGCGATGATGTACTAAAATTGAAGGCAAATAATGAATTTCTATTTTCTTTTTAAACAATTCATAGGCAGCAAAATCTTCTTCTCCATGAAAAACAAACCATGATGGATATTCTGGAATTTGATGCCATGATGTCATTCTCCATACATGAGCGCCTCCTGCAAAACTTTGCATACGATGTGATTGCTCATTAGTATGGGTGGCTGAAGGTTCGGATGTACTCCAAAATATTCTAAATCCAATTAATCCACAGTTTGGATTTTTTTGAAAATAATCTTCAATTAATTCTAAAGGGTTTGGGGTAATAAAATGCAAATCATCATCTATTGAAATAGCAAATTCTGATTTTGTCAAACTCATTAATCTATTTCTACTATAGATGAGTCCTTTGCTTTTCTCATTTCGAATTAAATGAATGAATGGATGGTATTCAGTAATATATTCAGAGGTTCCGTCAGTTGAACCATCATCACAAAGAATACATCGAACTGATTCATGAAGTAATAAAGGTTTAATTTTCTCTAATGTGAAAATCAATTCCTTTAAACGATTTTTTGTAGTAATGAGAATTGTAAAATTTGAGTGATTCAAATCTATTGTATTAGTATTTAGAAATCAATTCTTTGGGTAGTTTTTTGAACCTATAAAATAACATCTTAACTTTTCTACTTTTAAAAACCTTTTTAAGGAACTTGTTTTTGAATTGATATTCAACTTTATTGATGGCCTTGAAAGTAGGAAAATTGGAGCTGAACTGGTACTTCTCATCATTTGTATGTGTAATATCTCCCATCCAATCCTCGTATACATTTCCCATGTGATAGGCGAAATTGTCATAAGTGTTTAAGCGCCAATAATCCTTTTTTAGAGGGCATTGGTCTAAATAATCTTCGCTTAAGCCACCCATTTTATAGTTAGAATATGTTTCAATATTTTCAAATACGTCTTTCTTATAAGTGGCTACAAAATGCCCTGAGCCTAAATAAACCTTTAATCCTCCTATTGCTTCATAACCCAATGCTATATTTTGAAAGTCTGATATCCAATCATGCCAGCCAACACTTTTATAAAAACGCTCTAATGCCTCAGGGTTTTTTACAGGAAGAAATTTTAGATTTTTATCATACCATTTATGCCATAAAATATTTTCACATTGCTTCATAAAAGTTCTATACTGAGGAACGATGCCTACTACACCAGCTTTCGGTATGGTTTTAAAAACTTCATCTGTTGCCTGCTGCCAATTCGATAAAAATAGTACGTCGCTATCTGCAATAGTAACCAACTCTATATTGTTACCTGACAGCCCTTTCAGAATAGCATTAACTTTTCCTATGTTGATGGTGTGGATTACTTCATGAATTTTTTGACCTTGAAAAAGGGAATCAAGATAATCTGCTACAATAGAATCACTACCATTGTTTACAACTGTTATAAAAGTTTTCGAATGTATGGTTGCAAAAATTGATTCCAAACATAATTTTAATATTCTCAAACTATCAGCAAAATAGCCTTCCTGATTTGGTATAAAAACTGGAATTATTATCTGATGAGAATACTCTGATTTCTCAATTTGATTGTCTTTGTTTGGATTAAAACCTATTCGCATTAACCTATATATTTAATTTTTTCTGCAATATAAATGAATTTTTTTATCCTTGTAATTTTAGATATTTGAAAAAGTATAAAATATACAATCCCTTTTATTAGCCATTTATTTTTAGAAAAGGAGTTTTTAAGTGAAAGTTGGTGAAATAAAAATAATACTCTATAATGAAAGTCTTTATGCCAAATTGAAGTTCCTGAAATCCCGGAACCTACTCGATAAATCGAAAATTTTTCGTCAAAGTATTTTGCATTTCCTTTTAATGTCAATAAAATCCACAACATCCAATCTCCTGCCTTTACTTTTTTTGAAAGTTTATTAAATGAAACTATATTTCTAAAAACAGAGGTACAACTAAAGGCAATTGGAGTGAAAATGGCAAATCTATAATCTAAAATTGGGTTGATTTTATTCCAGTTTTTCAATTGATGATTATCAATAGTTTCACCTTCTAAATTAATCACTTTTACATTTGAATGACATAATGTAAAACTTGGATTTTGCTCTAAAAAATCAACTTGTTTTTGTAATTTATTTTCATTTATCCAATAGTCATCTCCTTCGAAATAAGCAATATATTTTGATTTTGGAGTATTCATTAAATCCAACCAATTTTGAGCGGGTCCAACATTCTTTTCTTGAAGAATTAAACGAATCTGGTTTGGATATTTTTCTTGATATTCTTTTAAAATAGTTCTTGTGCTATCTGTCGAAAAATCATCGGCGATTATCAATTCCCAATCAAAATTAACTTTTTGACAAACAACACCTTCGATTGCTTGGCGAATGTATTTTTCGTGATTGTACGTAATTAAACAAACCGAAAGCAAGGGTGTTTGCATTATTTATTTATCCTTTTTCACACATTAAGAAAATACTAGAGCATAAATCAGGATATTGTTGTCCTAATTGGTAACAACCTTCCAAATATTCTTTTGAAATAATATCGGTTTGCAACAGTCTATCCCATTGAAAATTAGCCAATCCTTTGAAGAAAATTCCAGAACGATGCACTACTTTTAATCCAGCTGCTTTGGCATCACGCTCTAAGGTATCTAAAGTATAGGTAATGTTGTGCCCGTGTTCTTTTTCTGCAGGAGTAACTGCTGAATTATGAGTAATTAATCCCATTTTGACTGCAATTTGTCGTGAAGGTGCATTGGCATTTGGGCAAACTAAAAAGAATCTACCGGAATCAGACAACCATTCGTCATTGATACGCTTTAAAACCGCCACTGGATCATCAATATGTTCTAAAACATGAGTTAAAACAATGTTGTCATATTTAGTGGGTAAATCGACGGTTTCGAATAAGGAATTTACAAATTTTATTTTTTCACCGAATTCATTTTTAGCGATAGCGATGGCTTCATCGGAAACTTCAACACAGGTAATATCCTCAAAATATGGCAAAAATAATTTTGTAAAAACTCCTTTATGACTTCCTAATTCAAGAAAATTTCCATCTTTGAAAAATGGTTCGAATGCTTTAATCATAAAGGGATGCATCACGTCGTAATCAAAACTATAGACATATTTATGATCAGAAGTATCTTTTAATTCTTTATTATAATCTCTTTTTGTATTCATTTCCAATGTATTGTGATAATTATTTTTAATTGTCTAAAACTGCCAAACCAAAACCCTCTCTTCCAAATTCATTACCATTATAAAGCAAATATACTTGATTCTCCACTTTAAAAAAATGTGGATAGCACATCATATCAGAATCCCAGTCGTTTTTACTCATTGCTATTCCTAATGATTCATCATCACGAATCCAATTAACTAAATCTTTGGAATATGCATACCCCAATCGATAGCCTTTGCTTTTATCAGTTCTAAATCCGGAAGCATGTCGATAACAGAAAACCATATGATACAAACCATCATGAAATATAACGCTTGGTAAAGCCTGACATTCATCCTTATTGATTTTATCTGAAATAATTTTTCTTCCTTCTTTTTTCCAATTGATTCCATCTTCAGATGTGGCATGGGCAATTTTATAAACTCGGTCTGGTGCTTGATCTTCAACAAAGGCAGTCCATTGAGTTCCGTAGATGTACCACATATGAAATTGATTTTCAAAAACAGCTACAAAAGCATCACAAACCAAAAAAGGCTCGTGCAAAGTTGCAGTCAATACTGGACCGTTTCCCAATTTTTCAAAAGTAACACCTTGATCGTGACTTATTGCAAAACCAACGGAAGCATCAGCCGAAACAGAAACTTTTCTATTCCAACCTGTGGTGTAAGCGAGGATTTTATCTTCATGCTTTAATACATTAATTGGGAAAATTCCATGTTCATCAAAACAACCTAATTCCCCAAGTGGAATAACAGTTTTAGCAGATATATTTAAAATAGATTGCAAACTTTTATCAAAATCTACGTAGGCAACATGACTTAAATATTTACCTGTTGCATCTTTCTCGCGAGTAGAAAAGTAGATTCTAATAAAATCTTCAAAAACAATCGTTTGTGGAGATTGAGCAAATTCAAAACAATTATTTGGTAATTGATGCTCTGTTGGGTTGAATATCTTCCCTATTTTTTTCCACTTCATACGTTCCATACTATTCAAAATAACTTTCTAATTCAGCTAGACCAAAACCAAATCGACCTATTTCATTGCCTTGATGCAACATATATACTTTATTATTCAATTCGAAAACAAATGGATAACTTACGGATTCTGAATCCCAACCACTTTCCGATGCTTCAATTCCTGCTTTATTATCTTCTCTTTTCCAATTGAGCAAGTCTGTTGAAGAGGCATAACCAATTTTGTAACCTCGATTAGGTTCTCTAAAATTTAAATTGTGCCGATAGGAAAAAAACATATGATATTTCCCTTTATAAAATAATACATCCGCACTTGCTTGACATTCATTTTCTTCTAACACATTTGGAATTAAATCTTTATGGTGTTTGTTCCAGTTGATACCATCAATAGAAGTAGCCATTCTAATTTTATACACTGGCTGTGGTTGTCCATCATTCGGAATCCATTCTCTCGTTGCAGAGTACCATAAATACCAAGTTTCCCCAAATTTTCTAATTTTTGGACTCCCCATAACAAAAGGTTCATATGGCGTATAAGGAATTACTGGACCTTGTCCCAATCGCTGAAAAGAATTTCCATTATCTTTACTCACTGCAACACCAATGGCGGCATTAAATGGAACTGATTCACAGCGAGTCCATCCAGCATAATAAGCAAGAATTTCATCATCAACTTGAATCACAGAAACAGGATATGTTCCAAATTCATCGAATGTTCCCAAGCTTCCTAAAGATAAAATAGGTGCCTCACATAGGGAAATAATTTCGAATAAATTATCTTTATTCAAATCTATGTAACTCATTCTGCTGACATACTGACCATTTTCAGGTGCTGGTCTGGATGAAAAAAATACCCGAACTGTTTTTTCAAATACCACAATTGAGGGTGCTTGTGCATATTCATACATCCAGCTCTTGCCTCTATAATCAATAGGGTTAAAAATTCTACCTAGCTTCATCCACTTAAACATAAACTGCTTTTTTTAGAGTTTGCATAGATTTCTTGCACCAGTTTTTAAACACCCGTAATAATAATCATTAAAACCAGCTTTGTCCATTAAATCAAAAACAACTTGCATATTGTATTCGATTCTATGCAATTTAAATTCACCATCAAAAGTAGCAAAAGCAGCTCTAGGGTCATTGTCTCTAGGCATACCAACTGAACCTGGATTGCAATAGGTTTTATCTTTAAATGCATGAAGAGATTGAAAATGCGTATGCCCGGAAACGAAGTTTTTTCCCTCAATTTTTGAGAAATATTCCTCATTTGGTTCGACTAAATATTCATCTATCGGATCCGCCCAACCACCATGAACCATATGAATTGAACCCACAAATCGTTGCATTGGAAAAGTACGTAACCATTCTATATTCTCAATAGTGATTACTTTACGTTGATAGACCAAACAATCGTTGACACTTTTCGATCGTGGACAAAATCCCCCACTTGCCATATACCAATCGTGATTACCCATTAAACAAGGTATTTCTCGTCTGCGCAATTCGTCACAACATTCGTTAACTTGAGAATAATAGCCCACTACATCGCCCAAGCAATAAATTTCACTAACATTCATAGCATCTAACTCCGCTAACACTGTTTGCAAAGCTTCGTAATTTCCGTGAATGTCCGAGATGATTCCTATCTTATTCATATATGATTAAATCTTCGATGTAGCGAATTGCTTTTCCTTTTTTGATTCTTGGTTGTTCAATAGTTTTTCCTTCTAAGAAATAGTCGACAGCCATGAGTGATTCGTTGTAACCGAATTTAGCTCGAATAGAAGTTGACGAAGAAATACGTGGATTTATTTCTAACAATTTCAAACCTGAATTGTCTTTTCTAAATTGAAAATTTGTTGGTCCAATTGGCTTGAATACTTCACATAAAGAGCGTAATACTTCTTCAATATTCTCCAATTCAACTACCTCGGCTTTTTCGGTAAAACCATCTTTTGATAGTTTTCTTTTAAGTGTCATAAAGGCAAAAAAACCGCCGATTCCATCGCAAAATGCAGATGTTGTGTACTCTTCATCATCATTCCCAACAATAGGTTGAACCATGAGTTGTGATCCAATAAATTCTCTATACTTCTCGAAATCTACTTTCGAATTTACTTTGACAATTCCTTTAGAACCGTGTCCACAGCGTGGTTTTAATAGCAAAGGCAATCCAAATTCTTTAACTACAGTTTCAAAGTTGGCTTCAAGAGAAGTTGCAATGGTATAGGGTGAATTTACGGTTTTCAATTTTTCATAAAAAACCCATTTATCGTGACATACATCAATAAGTTCATTTGCATTCAATAGTACTTTAGCACCACTTTTTTGAAGGATTTGAATATGTTCAGCCCATGCATACATATCGGCTTCAATTCCTGGAATTATCAAATCTATTTGATGTTTTTCGATGACTTTTAAAAGCCATGCGATATAATTGGGATCGTTCGTTGGAATTGCTTGTTCAAAAATATCACAAAATCCTTCTGCTGGCGAATCTGTATAAATTGTTGTTCCAATAAGTTTGAAGTCTCTACCCGAAAGTTGAAGTGAACGCAAAATTCCATAGCCTATAATTCCACTTGCGCCAGAAACTAAGATATTTTTCATCTTGATTTGATCGTGTTTTTGATAATTTTACGAATGCCTTCTTCGATATTTATTTGAGGATAAAAATCGATTTTCTGATACAAAGAATCGTCTTTATTATACTTGAAACTTGGAATATTGGGTTTGTCTTGTAAAAAATTTACAGTTCCATTTGTACCCAATACGTTAAAAGCAGCTTTGGCAATTTCAGTATAAGTAACATCTGACCTGTAAGTACAAGGATAGATTCCTGTTACTTTTTGTTGGATAACTTTACTAATAATAGTACTCAAATCCTCCATGAATAAATAATTACGAATGGGATCGTTAGTCCCATAAAGCGTTATCTCTTCATGATTTTTTGCTTTATCTAAAATCGAATAAAAAAACGGCTGGTGTTTTCTGAAACTATCTTCTAAACCATATAAATGGGATGGTTGCAATATGGTTAGCGGTAAATTATGTAAAGTGCAATAATAGGTTGCTAACTCTTCCGCGTGTTTTTTTGAAAGCGAATAAACAGAATAATTTTCTGCATCTGGTTTAAGATTAGCAAAAATACTTGAGATATAGACAAAGTGTTTTACATTGGCTTTTAAAGCGGCTTCACATAATTTTAAAGTACCGAGAACATTGATGTTTTCTGCCTCTATAATTTCACTTGCAGATTTACCTCCAAAATGAGCAGCTGTATGAATAACCACATCAATATCATTAGGAAAAACAATATTCTCTACAGACTCGGATAAGTCAATTTTCAAGTCACAGTTGGTTCTACCTGCAGTAATAACTTCACAAAATTCGGATAGCTTTTGTTTTAAAGCAACTGCAATGGAAGAAGTTCCACCCACTAATACTATTTTCATTTTATTATTTTATTTCAGCTAAAATTCCACAGCATAATTCTGGATATTGAATGCCCACTTCACAAAAAGCATGGATAATTTTTTTATCAAACTGAAGTGCTATCATTTGTGAAGTCGCCAATGGTTTTAAATAGATGCCTTCTTTTAAAATAGTTGAATACCCCGCAGCTATGACATCTTCGTTTAGAGTAGGCACCGTATAATACCGTTGGTGTCCTAAAATAAAATCATTCTCTGACAACTCTTGCATATCTTTTAACATCCCTGCAGCGTAGCCTAGACGTCTGTTAAGTACTTCCGCATTGGGAACTGCAATAAACATTCTACCGCCTGGAGCTAGGAATTTTTTGAAGTGTTTCATAACTAAAATTGGATCATCTACATGTTCTAAAATAAAACCCATAACGATTAAATCGAATTTTTCTTCTGTTTCGAATTTTTCAAAATAAGTTTCGACAATTTCTGCTTTGCATTCCGGATATTTCGATTTAAAATTTTGGATAACCGCATTAGATCCATCTAAAACAACATGTCTTGGATAATGCTTTGAAAAAATAGTTGTTGAATATCCGTGACCTAAACCCAGTTCTAAAAGTGATTTACATTCTTGGGTGTGATTCACAATTCTTTGAGGATACCAATTCAATAAAATTTCATTATCAAAATCGTATTGAAGTTCCCCTTCATATGCTCTAACATGTTGATCTAAAGAATTTTTCATAATTTATTGAAAGGTAACATTGGATAGGAATGCATTAATTTCCTCTTTTGAGTTAAACATCATGACATCAATAATAGAGAGCCAAGGTAAGAAATCATTGTCAAATTGTTGGTAATTGATAGGATTCGATTGTATAAAATTGAGTTGTAATTGATTGGACTCAAAAGTTGCTTTGGAATACAAATCGACACCGCCAATTGCATTAATATAGTGTGTTGCGGTTAGGCTTTTTGAAATGGCAATGACTTTTTCTTGAGCTTTCAAACGATGATCTATTGCAATAGTTGAAGAAATAACAATCGGAGTTTTTATCTCTAAAAAAGTACAAATTGTAAGTAATGAATGAAGAATAAACTCGAATAAATTTGTTTCTTTTGAATTCAAAATAGATTCAATTAAAGGAAAAACCATTTCGAACTGAGGTGCTTTTTTATAGGCTTCTTTAATTTTTGAAAGTAATTTTATTTTGTCTTTAGAATAAGATTCTGCTAAAAACCTTTGATTAACATGTAAGAAATCAGAATCTTTTTTAAGTGGAATTGAAAAATATTCGTCTTTCCCATTGACTAAAATTCGATTGCGATTAATCCAGCCTTTTTTGGTGTACTCAATGTTGTCATAAATTACAAATAAATCGACCGCTTTTATGAGCTGAAAGTAGCCAATATAAGGAAATAAATACGGTTGCATGATGGCAACTTTCATCACAGTGCTGCATTTAATAAATGGACAATTTCTTTTGTTTCATTGTCTGTAAGTCCAGCATATAATGGCAAGCAAAGTACAGAAGAAGCGATTTTTTCAGAAACTGGCATTGATTTTCCAGAAGCAAATGAAATCGTATTTAATGAAGGATAGAAATAGCGTCTTGGGAAAATTTGAGCTTGATTTAATGCTTTTTCAACTTGAAGTAATTTCTCTTCAGATTCGAAAATGATGGGATAATAACTATAATTCCATTGTGTATTTTCACGAATCACAAAAGTTCTTACTTTAGAGAAATCGATGTTATTATTGTAAAAATCAACGATTACTTTTCTTTGACTTAAAATTTCATCCATATAAGGCAAAACGGCTAAGCCCATTGCTGCTTGCAGTTCAGACATTTTTGCATTGGTTCCAACACCAGAAAAATCGTGAGGCCCGTTATGTCCGAAATTATGGCTATAAAATAGTGATTCGTATAAAGCTTTGTCAGAAAAAAATAGTGCACCACCTTCGCCAGTATGAAACAGTTTTGTAGCATGAAAACTACAGCTGCTTACATCACCAAAATTAAAAATAGATTCATTGTTGTAGGTAACTCCAAAACAATGAGCGGCATCGTAAATTACTTTTAGATTGTGTTTTATTGCAATTGCTTGAATTGCCTCAACATGGCATGGATTTCCGAAAACATGAGTAACTAAGATAGCTGTTGTTTTTTCGGTTATGGCAGCTTCAATTTTAGTTTCATCAATGGTTAAGAAATCAGGATGAATATCAACAAATACTGGTGTGCAATTTTCCCATAGAATAGCAGAAGTTGTTGCGATATAAGAAAATGGTGTTGTAATAATTTCTCCTTGATTTCCCAATACTTTTAAAGCAATCTGCAAAGGTAACGTACCATTCGTTGTTAGAATGATTTGGTTTGCATTTAAATAGGCGAGTAATTTTTCTTCCAATTCAAGTACAAGTGGTCCACGATTGGTAATCCAATGTTGATCCCAAGATGATTGTAAAATGGCTTGGAATTCGGATTGATTGGGTAAAAAAGTTTTAGTAACTTTTATCATTTTTTTTCTCTAGGTAAGGCAAAACAAATCGTTTCTTCCGAATGAATAGTAAAGTGATCTATAAAAATTTCGTAATCCAAATTCAAATCTAAAATCCAAGCAGGAATTGATACGAAATCTTCCATACTATGATATATAGCGATGGCAAGTTTGGGTCTAAATTTAGTAATTGTATTGATAGCTCCTTTTAATGCGGCACTTTCAACACCTTCAATATCCATTTTTATAAAGTCGATTTTTGCAATATTATTTCGAGTGACAAAATCATCAATAGAAAGAGTTGTTGTAGAACCTGTATGACCTTCAAAAGGGAACATTTCGATTTTACTTCCTGGACCATTATCTTTAAAATAGATATTTGTATCTGAAACATTCGAAATTGGATGCGGAACTAATTCTATTTGATTTTCTAAATTGGGATTGAACGATTTATTAATATTAAAAAGTTTCATGTTATCCGGAATAAATTCAAAAGAAAATACTTTGCCTGAATTCCCTGCTTTATGTGCAAAATACAATGCGGTATCGCCCCAACAAGCACCAGCATCTATGACGTAATCACCTTCTTCAACTTGAACAATTGTTTTATTGTCTAACTTATAAGCATATTGTTCAATAATAAAATCAATGGTGACCCCTAGAGAACCAAAATAAAGTTCGATATCATAACCAATTGGTTTTAGATTGAATTTTTGCAAAATAAAATGCATAAAATGTGGGTCATAGATGTCATTTTCAATTGCTAATGACTTCCCTAATTGTACCGCATCTTGGTATTGTTTGTTATTTCTACTCAGTTTTACTTTTTTGTCCCCAAGTATTTTATAAGCCATCAGTTCCACTATGAGGCTTTTGCTTTGAGAATTCAAAACTTGATATAAACGTTCAAGTCCATCAAGGTGTTCTTTTAACCAAAATAATTCTTCAATATTTATTTTAGAATTGATTTTTAAAATTCTTTTCACAAGTAATTTTGAAGAATAAATCAATCGATTTGTAAAAGAAGATTCTTGCTCTTTATAGCTGCCATAACGGTATTCATCATAATTATGAATACCAAAATTATTGTACTGTGATTCTTTTATTTTAGCTTTTAAAGCATTTAAAAAATTATGCATTTTTATTGTTTTTTTTCCATTCAAAAGTTTGAGGTCGAATTAATCCAGGGAATTTTTCTAACCAAGAACCATCTCTTTTTACTTCAACACCTTCAATAGAAAT
>CANHMG010000054.1 GCA_947461795.1 Flavobacteriaceae bacterium
CATATCCTCAACGAAAAAGCAACGCCCGAAATCATCAGAAAATGTTTGCCATTTATAGCAGGAATTCAAGACATTGAAAAAGAAATCAGAAACGTGTCACATAATTTAAACAAAGATGCGCTATTCAACAAAGTGAGTTTCGTAGCAGTCATTGAGTCTTTCGTAGCCGAACAGAAAGAACATTTTAAAGTAAAGTGTCATTTAGAGATTGATCCAACAATCAATTGGGAATGGCTCACGAGTTTTCAAAAAATAAATATTTTTAGAATTTTGCAGGAAGCTTTTCAAAACACCAACAAACACGCACAAGCTCAGAACATTATTATCAGTTTTCTTAAAAGTGAAAATCAACTTTTGTTAGAAATTTTTGATGATGGTGTCGGATTTTCTTTTAAACAAAAGAAAAAAGGTATAGGTTTGCAAAATATATATTCGAGAGCAAAACAATGTAATGGCAAAGCTGAAATCAAATCGGATTTAAGCACAGGAACAACGCTGACAATTACACTACCTTTCAATCCCATTTTATAAAAAATAAAATCATGGCAATACCAGTAAATATCTTAATCGTAGACGATCATCCTTTTATCATCGAAGCCTATAAAAATGCTATCAAAGGATATAATGCTAACGGCGAATACGAGTTTTCAATTACCCAAGCTAAGGATTGCAAAACGGGTTACGAAGCCATAACAGAAGCTCCGTCACCTTTTGGAATTGCTTTTTTCGATTTAAGCATGCCCATCTATGAAGAAAAAGGAATTTTTTCGGGAGAAGATTTGGCGCAACTCATCAAAAAAGAAATGCCCGATTGCAAAATTATTTTGCTGACGATGCATACCGAATTGTTGAAAATTAATACCATCATCAAAAACATAAACCCAAACGGGTTGGTCATCAAAAACGATTTGACTTTTGATGAACTCCTAATAGCTTTCGACAAAATCTTGAAAGAAGAAAACTATTACAGCCAAACGGTTGTGAAATTAGTGAGTCAAATCCAATACGACAGTATCGAAATCGATGCGTTCGACAAACAAATCTTATTTCATTTGTCTAAAGGAACAAAAACCAAAGACATTCCGCAATACGTTCCGTTGTCACTAAGCGCAGTCGAAAAACGAAAATTAAACTTAAAAGATCTCCTCGACATTAAAGGCGGAAGTGATATAGATTTGATACGAGAGGCCAAAAACAAAGGATTGTTATAGGTGTTTACGGGAAACCGTAACAAAAAATGCGGGAAACCGTAATGGGTTTTGAGGGAAACCTCAGCCATCGATAGTGAGTTTCGAAGTAATTTAGCACTATGTTATTGATGAAGTAGTCGTAACATATAAAAAAATAAATTACAAAGTAGTTAGTATCGATTTTAAAAACCTTTTTGTCCCAAACAAAAAAATTACCTATTAACTTACTACTAGTATAAAAAAAGCGACAAATTAGGGAGTGTCGCTTTTTTTATGCCTTAAAATGTATAAAACTAAGCTGTCAAAAGAAAACCAATTTACTTGTTTTATTCTTCACTAATCGAATCCCAGCCTCGTGCTTTCAAAGGAATTTTGGTGTCGGCACGAGTAATGAGATGAATACCTTCACTTTCTTGAACCATGTGGCCAATAATGGTAAAATTCGGATTGCCTTTTACTTTATCAAAATCTTCCATGTCAATTGTGAATAGCAATTCATAATCCTCTCCACCATTTATAGCTACAGTAGTGCTATCAATATCAAATTCTTCACAAGCATTTATAAACTGCGGGTCAATCGGTAATTTATCTTCATACAAATTACATCCCACACCAGATTGCTTACAAATATGAATAATCTCCGAAGACAATCCATCAGAAATATCAATCATCGAAGTCGGTTTTATTTCTAAAGCATGCAATAAAGTGCGAACATCTTTCCGAGCTTCGGGTTTTAATTGTCTTTCAATTAAATAGGTATACGCATCCAAATCAGGCTGTGAATTCGGATTGACTTGAAACACTTGTTTTTCCCGTTCTAAAACTTGTAATCCCATATAAGCAGCACCTAAATCACCAGTTACCACTAATAAATCATTGGCTTTAGCTCCATTTCTATAGGTAATTTCATTTTCATCTGCTTCGCCAAGGGCAGTAATACTGATAATTAATCCTTTTTGAGAAGATGTTGTGTCTCCGCCAATCACATCTACTTTATATTCATTCGCTGCCAACGTAATTCCAGCAAACAATTCTTCCAAAGCTTCCAATGGAAACCGATTAGAAACTGCCACCGAAACTGTAATCTGAGTAGCTTTTGCATTCATCGCACAAATATCTGATACATTTACGACAACCGCTTTATATCCTAAATGCTTCAACGGCATGTATGACAAATCAAAGTGAATTCCTTCAATAAGCAAATCCGTTGAAACAACTACTTTCTTATCTTTAAAATCCAAAACGGCAGCATCATCTCCAATTCCTTTGAGAGTGGTAGGTTGATTAATTTCGAAGTTTTTGGTTAAGTGCTTAATTAATCCAAACTCGCCCAATTGAGCAATACTTGTGCGTTGTGGAGATTTATCTTCTATCATTTTTTAAGTTGCTGGGCTGCTGAGTTTCTAAGTGCCTTAGTTATTAGGTTGCAAAAGTACTAAGTTTTTTGCTCGCAAAGCCACTAAGAAGCAAAGAGAAAATTAATTTAATTGTTGATTTTGAAATAAAAAACCCGATCATTTTTGCAATCGGGTTTCTCTTTATTCTATTTTCTTGGCTCTTTTTTCTTTTTAGTCATTCAACTTCAAAACCGCCATAAACGCTTCTTGTGGAATTTCTACATTCCCAACTTGACGCATTCTTTTCTTTCCTTTTTTCTGTTTCTCTAACAGTTTTCGTTTACGAGAAATATCTCCACCGTAACATTTCGCGGTAACGTCTTTACGCAACGCTTTGATGGTTTCACGAGAAATTACTTTCACCCCAATCGCCGCTTGAATTGGAATATCAAACTGCTGACGTGGAATCAATTCTTTCAGTTTTTCACACATCTTTTTACCAATGTGATAGGCATTATCCACGTGAATTAAAGAAGACAAAGCATCTACTATAGTTGCGTTCAATAAAATATCCACTTTCACCAAGTTCGAAGTACGCATTCCAATCGGCGAATAGTCAAATGACGCATAGCCTTTCGAAACTGTTTTCAATCGATCGTAAAAATCAAAAACAATTTCCGCCAAAGGCATGTCGAAAGTCAACTCTACACGTTCGGTAGTCAAATAGGTTTGGTTGGTTATTAAACCCCGTTTTTCAATACACAAACTCATCACATTCCCCACAAAATCAGATTTTGTAATGATTGTCGCTTTGATATATGGTTCTTCTACGTGGTCTAATTTAGAAGGTTCTGGCAAATCACTTGGATTATTCACCACTTGTCCTTTTTCCGGATCTTTTTTGGTATACGCCAAATACGAAACATTGGGAACTGTAGTAATTACAGTCATGTTGAACTCGCGCTCTAAACGTTCCTGGATAATTTCCATGTGCAACATGCCCAAGAATCCACATCGGAAACCAAAACCTAAAGCCGCTGAACTTTCAGGCAAAAACACCAACGATGCATCGTTCAATTGTAGTTTCTCCATAGAGTTGCGCAACTCTTCATAATCTTCCGTGTCAACAGGATAAATTCCGGCGAAAACCATCGGTTTTACATCTTCAAATCCTGTAATCATATTGGTAGTTGGTGTTTTGGCGTCGGTCAAAGTATCCCCTACTTTTACGTCTTTCGCTTCTTTAATTCCAGAAATTAAATAGCCAACATCGCCAGCAGAAATCACTTGTTTCGGAACTTGGTTCAATTTCAACGTGCCAATTTCATCCGCAAAATATTCATTGCCAGTCGCCATGAATTTAATCTTTTGCCCTTTTCTAATTTCCCCATTTTTTACACGGAAAATAACTTCGATACCTCGAAAAGGATTGTAATGTGAATCGAAAATCAACGCCTGTAAAGGTTCGTCAACATTTCCTTTGGGTGGCGGAACACGCTCAATAATTGCCGCTAATATATTTTCCACGCCAAATCCAGTTTTACCCGAAGCGTGTATAATTTCTTCCAATTTGCATCCCAATAAATCCACAATATCATCGCTCACTTCTTCCGGATTGGCGCTCGGTAAATCAACTTTATTCAAAACGGGAATGATTTCCAAGTCGTTTTCTAAAGCCAAATACAAATTCGAAATCGTTTGTGCTTGAATGCTTTGTGCAGCATCCACAATCAAAAGTGCTCCTTCACAAGCGGCAATCGAACGAGACACTTCATAGGAAAAATCTACGTGACCTGGCGTGTCAATTAAATTCAAAATATAATCTTCACCTTTATACGTATATTCCATCTGAATCGCGTGACTCTTGATGGTAATACCACGTTCCCGCTCCAAGTCCATATTGTCAAGCAATTGTGCCTTTTCTTCTCTCGCCGTAACGGTTTGAGTTGCGCCTAAAAGACGGTCTGCCAACGTGCTTTTCCCGTGGTCAATATGTGCAATAATGCAAAAATTCCGTATATGTTTCATTTTATCTGTCATCCCTATTGTCTTGTCTCTTGCGTTTTTTCTCTTTTTATTTTGATGGCGTTTCCTATGGGTCGGGCTTTCCGTAGCTTCAAATGCAAAGCATTCACTGAACACCTATAAAAAATATTATCTAGTGAAGTAATCCCTAACGCAGTTCGGATTACCCTAGTAATAATCTGCAAATATAACGCAATCTTTCCATTAAAAAAGGGCAATTCAAAAAACGGGAAACAGCATACCATTAAAAATTTGTAATTTTGGCTCAAAATTTCACTCATGATCAAAATCGGCAACATCGAATTACCAGATTTTCCCTTGCTTCTCGCCCCTATGGAAGATGTGAGCGATCCGCCTTTTAGAAGATTGTGCAAAATGCATGGCGCCGATTTGATGTTTAGTGAATTTATTTCCTCAGAAGGATTAATTCGTGACGCCATCAAAAGCCGTCAAAAATTAGACATATTCGATTATGAACGCCCTGTTGGAATTCAGATTTTTGGTGGAGATGAAGAAGCTATGGCGATGTCTTCGAAAATTGTGTCGACCGTAAACCCGGATTTGATTGACATCAATTTCGGATGTCCAGTAAAAAAAGTAGTTTGTAAAGGAGCAGGAGCAGCGGTTTTGAAAGATGTCGATTTGATGGTGCGATTGACCAAAGCCGTGATACGTAGTACGGATTTGCCAGTAACCGTAAAAACCCGCTTGGGTTGGGACGAGAATTCGATTAACATTGATGAGGTTGCGGAAAGGTTACAAGATATTGGCGTTCAGGCGTTATCTATTCACGGACGAACTCGTGCTCAATTGTATAAAGGTGAAGCCAATTGGTCTCACATTGCTCGAGTAAAAAATAATCCTAGAATTACGATTCCCATTTTCGGAAATGGAGATATCACTTCGGTAGAAAAAGCATTAGAATATAAAAACAGATATGATGTTGACGGTATTATGATTGGCCGTGCAGCGATTGGTTATCCGTGGTTTTTTAATGAAGTCAAACATTTTTTCGCCACAGGAACACATTTACCAAAACCTACGATTGAAGATCGAGTAGAAGCCGCTAGGAATCACTTACAATGGGCAATGGATTGGAAAGGACAGCATTTGGGAATTATAGAAACACGAAGACATTATACCAATTATTTTAAAGGATTACCGAACTTCAAAGAATACCGAACTCAAATGGTAACGAGTGAAGATCCGGATGCTATTTTCGAAACATTTGATACGGTTTTAGAGAAATTTAGTGGTATGGAAATACAATAGTCGTAATTTACACGGACGCGTAAGGGATCGAGCAATTGTTTGAGCTCTTTTTTGTTTTTGATAATGCCCCTCGACTGCGCTCGGGGTGACAAAACAAAAAAAGCGAGTGCGAGAGCCCGGCCCGCAGGGAAACGCCCAAAAATTAAAAATCTTCCAATAATTTTTTAGACACGCGACTCGAAGCAATCCAAGACGCTACGACACCCAGAGAAATAATAGTTACCAAAACTATTGCTACGTTTTGAAACGAAAAAATCACGGGATACGCTAAAGTTGGTGTGATCATAATGAGTTGAAACTGTTGTTGTAATAATACAATTATAATTCCTAAAATAAGACCGAAAATTCCTCCGAAAACGCTCAATAATGTCCCTTGTAAAAAGAATATTTTCCTCAGGTCTTTTACTTCAGTTCCTAGATTAAACAATGTTTTTAGATTGTTTTTCTTGTCGAGAATCATCATAATTAAAGCACCAATTAGATTGAAAAGCGCGATGATAATCACTAAGGTAAAAATGAGATATACCGCAATATTTTCGGTGTTGAGCATTTTGTAAAGACTGTCGTTGAGTTGTGCTCTATTTTTGACGGTAACTTTGTTGGAAAAGATTGTTTGGATTTGATTGATGATGGTTTTTTCATCCGCATTGGATTGCAATTTGATTTCAATCGCTGAGATTTGATTGGGTTTATAATCGAGTAAGGATTGTGTTAAACCCAAATCTGCAAAGACGAATTTGGAATCGAGATCTTCGCTGATGGCATAAATTCCTACGGGTGCCAATTTGCATTTATTGAAAGCACTTTCAGGATTTTCGATAAGACCTTTTCCTGCTTTTGGGACAAATACTTCAAAGGGATGATTAAAATCGAACAATCCCAAAGACAATTTTTGACAAATGCCATACCCTACAACAACTTGGTTGGTGTTTGGCTCGAACCATTCTCCCTGATAGATGTTTTTATTGACAGGATTTACTTTGGAAAAAAGCGAATCCACTCCTTTGATAAAGGTTACTTGTTCTTTACCGTCGAACAAAAACAAGACACGTTCTTCGATGATTCTACTTGCATTGAAAACACCATTGAGTTGCGAAATTTTGGAAATTTGTTGTGGAGTAACAAGAAATGTTTTCCCGGTAATGTTAGAGATTTTAATATCTGGATCAAAGTCATTACTAAAAGATAAGCTGAAATCTTTAAGGCCGCTAAAGACGGAAAGCACTACAAATAAAGCTAATGCTCCGACGATTATTCCAACAGAAGCGATGCCATTAATAATATTGATTGCGTTATTTTTACTAGCGCTTATTAAATATCGTTTGGCTATGTAGAGCGAAAAGTTCAAGTTAAAATTTTCTTCGTCGTTCTAATAAGTCTCTATTTTCTATAGGGTTTTCTTTAGAGGCTAAAGCATTGTCAATTTTTTCGATGTAATCTAAAGAGTCATCAATAAAAAAAGTAAGATTGGGCACTTTGCGTAATTGCAAACGGACACGTTGTGACAAATCATGTTTAATTAAAACAGAATTCGTTTTTATCGCAGCAAGAGTTTCTTTGGCTTTTTCTTGTGGAAAAATACTCAAATGTACGGTGGCGACAGACAAATCAGTTGTCACGGTTACTTTAGAAACGGAGATTATTAAATTAGAAATGCCGTTTTTACGTATTTCACCTTGTAAAATATCTACTAAATCTTTTTGAAGAACTCCTCCTATTTTTTTTTGTCTGTTCGTTTCCATGGGGCAAAAGTACAATTTTTTTAGTGCCACAAAGTCACAAAGTCACAAAGTTTGAAGTTTCAGAATTAGTAATTCAGAATTTTTTAAGAATAAATGAGAATCAAGACTTTTTTTATACCTAAATACATTTACCTTAACTTTGCAACTTAGTGCCTTCGAGGCGAAAATTTTAAAAATGAGAAAAATAGAACATATAGGTATCGCTGTCAAAGATTTGGAAGTTTCTAATAAAATATTCGAAAAATTGTTTGGAGCACCGCCATATAAGTCTGAAGAAGTACAAAGTGAGGGTGTTAAAACGTCTTTTTTTCAAAATGGCCCTAATAAAATTGAATTGTTAGAAGCGACAAATACAGAAAGTCCCATTGCAAAATTTATTGAAAAGAAAGGCGAAGGAATTCATCATATTGCATTTGATGTAGAGGATATTGTTTCAGAAGTAAAACGATTACAAGAGGAAGGGTTTGTAGTTTTGAATGAAATCCCTAAAAAAGGAGCAGATAATAAGCTGGTTGTTTTTTTACATCCCAAATCTACCAATGGAGTTTTGATTGAATTGTGTCAAGAAATAAAGTAACATTGTTGGATTTAAAGATTGTTAGGCAAGAATTTTAAAAAAGGCCTATAAAACGAATAATCCAACGAACTAAAAATCAAATCTAATATTCCCATAAAGATTTGGAATGAACCAAAATTAATAGTAATATTGCAACCTCATAAACGGTCCTATAGCTCATTCGGTTAGAGCAACTGACTCATAATCAGTAGGTGCTTGGTTCGATTCCAAGTGGGACCACAATAAGACTTTCAAAAAGGGAGTCTTTTTTTTTTTTTTATAACTTAAAGAGAAATATTACGTTAAAATAACTTAGCAACATTTAGTTGTATTTAAGTAAGTTGTATTTTTGCTTTTCGGAATTAATAAAATTATAATTTAAAAAACATTTTGACAAAAGGAATTTTTATTTACTTTTACGACCTATGAAAATTATCCCTAGTAAAATTTTATGTTTTTTGATCCTTTTTGGAGCCAAGGCTTATGCAGGCCCAACAGGACCACCGCCGCCAGGAACACCGCCGCCAGGGCTTCCTATTGATAGCGGAATATTGGTGTTGGCCCTTGTCGCATTACTTTATGGGATTTATAAATTAAACAGATTAAAACTAAATAAAAAAACTCCAATGTAAAATTGGAGTTTTTTGTTTTTTAAGGGTTTTTGTTATTTTAGGGTATATAATCGGGTAACATATTTACCGATAACATCAAACTCTAAATTGATTTTAGAGTTTATTTTAAAATTTTTAAAATTAGTATTCTCATACGTGTAAGGAATTATAGCAACACTGAATTCATTTTTCTTCGAATTTACAACAGTCAAACTAACTCCATTAACTGTAATGGACCCTTTTTCTATTGTAAGATTGTTTAATTTCTCATCGTATTCAAATGTGAAATGCCAACTTCCATTTGAAGGTTCAATTTTTTTACAAATTCCAATTTGATCAACATGACCTTGCACGATATGTCCATCAAGGCGATCTCCTAACTTCATTGCACGTTCTAAATTAATACAATCTCCAATTTTCCAATCTCCAAGATTTGTTTTTAGAATGGTTTCGTGAATTGCTGTTACTGTATAGGAATCCCCGTTGATATCAACAACAGTTAAGCAAACGCCATTATGCGCAACACTTTGGTCGATCTTAAGTTCTGAAGTAATGAAAGATTGAATTGTGATTTGAAGATTAGTCCCCTCTTTTTTTAAATCTTGAATCAATCCAAGGGTTTCTATTATTCCTGTAAACATTCTTGTTTTATTTTACTAAATTTGCACTTCAAAATTAGCAATAAATAACGTGTAGCAGAATGAAAAAAGCAGAAAATATAATCGTAGGAATTTCAATCGGAGATTTAAACGGTATTGGAAGCGAAGTGGTACTAAAAACATTTGAAGATTCTAGAATGTTAGAATTTTGCACTCCTGTTATTTTTGCCAATGTTAAAATCTTATCTTTTGTAAAAAAGACATTCGAATCGGTATCTATACTTCACGGTATTGATCATTTAGATCAAATTGTCCCTGGGAAAATAAATGTTTTAAACGTATGGAAAGAAAGTGTAGAAATAAATTTTGGAACTAATGATGAACAAGTTGGAAAATACGCTATCCAATCTTTTGTAGCGGCTACTAATGCTTTGAAAGAAGGTGTTGTCGACGTTTTAGTTACTGCTCCAATTAATAAATTTAATATACAATCGGAGGAATTTAAATTCCCAGGTCATACAGATTACTTAAATAAAGAATTAGAAGGCAATGCCTTAATGTTCATGATACATGGGAATCTTAAAGTGGGTTTACTAACAGATCATATTCCAGTAAATGAAGTCGCAAATCATTTGACTTCTTCTTTACTTATTCAAAAGATTGAAACAATTAGTAAAACTTTAATTCAAGATTTTGGGCTCAACAAACCCAAAATTGCTGTTTTAGGTTTAAACCCTCATAGTGGAGACAATGGTGTGATTGGTAAAGAAGAATTAGAAATAATTACTCCAACGATAAAGTTATTGTTTGAAAAAGGCACTATGGTTTTTGGGCCATTTCCTGCAGACGGTTTTTTTGGAAGCAATCAATACAATCAATACGATGCTATAATAGCGATGTATCATGACCAAGGATTAATCCCTTTTAAAACTCTTTCTTTTGGGAATGGAGTTAACTTTACTGCAGGGTTGAACAAAATTAGAACTTCACCGGATCACGGAACAGCTTATGATATTGCTGGAAAAGGAATTGCGGATTATAATTCTTTTAAAGAAGCGGTTTATTTAGCAATAGATGTGTTTAATTCTAGAATTCAACACCAAGAAATTGCTCAAAACCCTATGAAAATAAAGGAAAAACAGCTTGAAAAAAATAATCGCTAAAAAAAAGCACACAAGAGTTTTGATTGTACAATAATTTTATATCTTTGCGCTCCCGAATCATTCGGAAAAATTGGTGTTGAAATGAAACAATTAAATGAGTTTTTAATTCCATTTATAGGGTTAAAGTTAGGAAAACATCAGTTTGAATATCAAATAAGTAAGTCGTTCTTTGAAGATTTTGATTTTGATGAATTTGAGGATTCATTAGTTAAAGTCAATGTGGTTTTAGAAAAGAAAAGTACAATAATGGAGCTTTCTTTTAAACATAAAGGAACAGTAAATGTTCCTTGTGATTTAACTGGAGAGATGTTTGACCTATCTATCAAAGGAAAAATTAATGTTGTTGTCCAATTTGGAGAACAATTTAATAATGACAATGAAGAACTTTTGATTTTACCACATGGGGAACATCAAATAGACATCAAACAATATATTTATGAAATGATTGTTTTGTCGGTACCATTAAAGAAAACCCATCCAGGCATTAAGGATGGAACATTAAAAACACCAGCTCTAGATAAATTAAAAGAATTAAGTTTAAAAGATCAAAAGCAAAGCATACAAGAAGAAGAAATTGACCCGCGTTGGGACAAATTAAAAAAACTATTAACGGATAAATAATATAGTAAATGGCACATCCTAAGAGAAAAATCTCCAAAACAAGAAGAGATAAAAGAAGAACACATTATAAAGCTACAGTAGCTCAAATTGCAACATGTCCTATAACTGGAGAAGCGCATTTGTATCACAGAGCTTATTGGCATGAAGGCAAAATGTACTATAGAGGACAAGTTGTTGTTGATAAATCAACTGTTGCACTTGCATAATCAACTGAATTAAACAATATTTAAACTCTCACTAATGTGGGAGTTTTTTGTTGTTTTTATTTTTATGTAAATAAGTAGTTTTTAAAACAAATTTGTTTTAGATTTTTTTGTAATTTCCAACTCTTTATTAGATTCTAGAATTTAATAAAAATTTAATAAAAAAACATGAATAAAATTACAGCCGCAATCACTGCAGTTGGAGCTTATGTTCCAGATTATATACTTAGCAATAAAGTATTAGAAACAATGGTTGACACCAATGACGAATGGATTACTACTCGAACTGGAATTAAAGAAAGAAGAATATTAAAAGGGGAAAAACTAGGAACCTCATACTTATGTATCAAAGCAGCAGAGAATCTAATTAAGAAAAATGGTTTAAACCCATCTGAGATTGATTTAGTTCTTGTTGCCTCTACAACTCCTGATATGCCTGTCGCTGCAACTGCTGTTTTTGTTGCAACTCAAATAGGTGCCGTTAATGCTTTTGCTTTTGATATACAAGCAGCATGTTCAGGATTTTTATTTGGAATGTCAACTGCCTCTGCCTATATCGAATCAGGAAAATATAAAAAAGTACTTTTGATTGGGGCTGATAAAATGTCTTCAATAATTGATTATACCGATAGAGCAACCTGTATTATATTTGGTGACGGTGCTGGTGCTGTATTGTTTGAAGCAAACCACGAAGGTTTAGGTCTTCAAGATGAATTATTAAAAAGTGATGGTATTGGAAGAGATTATTTAAAAATTGATGCTGGAGGATCTATTTTGCCTGCTTCAAAAGAAACGGTTGAGAACAGACAACATTATGTCTTTCAAGATGGAAAAACAGTATTCAAATATGCGGTAACCGGAATGGCTGATGTAAGTGAAAAAATAATGCAAAGAAATAATCTAACTAATGAAAGTGTGGATTGGTTAGTTGCTCATCAAGCGAATAGAAGGATTATTGATGCTACAGCCAGTAGAATGGAATTAGATGAAAGTAAAGTTTTGATTAATATTGAAAAATATGGAAATACAACTTCTGCGACTTTGCCATTGTTGTTAAACGATTTTGAACACGTATTTAAAAAAGGAGATAATATAATTTTTGCTGCATTCGGAGGTGGATTCACATGGGGATCTATATATTTGAAATGGGCCTATAACAAACAATAACTAAAAACAAATAATTATGGATTTAAAAGAAATTCAAAACCTAATCAAATTTGTATCAAATTCAGGTGTTGCTGAAGTAAAATTAGAAACAGGGGATATTAAAATTACAATCAGAACTACTTTAGAAGGGAATAGTCCAGATATTACCTATGTACAACAGGCCCCAATGCAACAAGCAGTGCCACAAGCAGTACCAGTAGCTTCACCACCGGTTACACCAGTTGCAACAGCACCAGAAGATGAAAGTTCAAAATACATCACTATTAAATCTCCAATCATCGGAACTTTTTATAGAAAACCATCACCAGACAAGCCAATGTTTACGGAAGTTGGAAATACGATTGCAAAAGGAGATGTGCTATGTGTGATTGAGGCCATGAAATTGTTCAACGAGATTGAATCTGAAGTTTCAGGAAAAATAGTAAAAATACTAGTGGACGATATGTCGCCAGTGGAATTTGATCAGCCTTTATTCTTAGTAGATCCATCTTAAGAAATTATAAATTATAAATTATAAATTTTGAATGACACGTTATTGTTGTTTAAAATAATTTAAAATTTAAAATTCATCATTTAAAATTTCTAACTATGTTTAAAAAAATATTAATAGCCAATAGAGGCGAAATTGCATTACGTGTAATTCGTACTTGTAGAGAAATGGGAATTAAAACAGTTGCCGTATATTCTACAGCTGATGCTGAAAGTTTGCACGTTAAGTTTGCAGATGAAGCGGTTTGTATTGGACCTCCACCAAGTAATTTGTCCTATTTAAAAATGTCAAATATTATAGCTGCTGCTGAAATAACAAATGCAGACGCTATTCATCCTGGATATGGATTCTTATCTGAAAACGCTAAATTCTCCAAAATTTGTCAAGAACACGGAATCAAATTTATTGGAGCTTCACCAGAAATGATTGACCGAATGGGAGATAAAGCATCTGCCAAAGCAACCATGAAAGCCGCTGGAGTTCCTTGTGTTCCTGGTTCGGAAGGAATTTTGGAATCCTTTGAACAAGCCGAATCTATTGCTAAAGAATTTGGTTATCCAGTTATGCTAAAAGCAACTGCAGGTGGTGGTGGAAAAGGGATGAGAGCTGTTTGGAAAGAAGAAGATTTATTAAAAGCATGGGAAAGCGCGCGTCAAGAATCGGCAGCTGCCTTTGGAAATGACGGTATGTATCTTGAAAAATTAATTGAAGAACCGCGTCATATTGAAATTCAAGTGGTAGGGGACTCCTATGGGAAAGCATGTCATCTTTCTGAAAGAGATTGTTCTGTTCAACGTCGTCATCAAAAATTAACAGAAGAAACGCCTTCACCTTTTATGACGGATGAATTGCGAAATAAAATGGGGGAAGCCGCTGTAAAAGCCGCAGAATATATCAAATACGAAGGAGCTGGAACAGTAGAGTTTTTAGTTGATAAACATAGAAACTTTTACTTTATGGAAATGAATACTAGAATTCAAGTTGAACATCCAATAACAGAACAAGTAATTGATTACGATTTAATTCGTGAACAAATTATGGTTGCTGCTGGAATTCCAATTTCTGGTAAAAATTATTTTCCAAATTTGCACGCTATTGAATGTCGTATAAATGCAGAAGATCCTTATAATGATTTTCGACCTTCTCCAGGAAAAATCACAACACTTCATGCTCCAGGGGGTCACGGCGTTCGTTTAGACACACATGTATACGCAGGCTATACCATTCCGCCAAATTATGATTCTATGATTGCTAAGTTGATTACAACGGCACAAACTCGTGAAGAAGCCATAAACAAAATGAAACGTGCTTTGGATGAATTCGTAATTGAAGGAATCAAAACTACTATTCCTTTCCACAGACAACTGATGGATGAGCCGGATTATGTAGCCGGTAATTACACAACGGCATTTATGGATACTTTTCAAATGAATGATCCAGAATAAGGAAGTTACTAATTTTTGATAAAATAAGAAAAGCCATCTCTTTGAGATGGCTTTTCTTTTTATTGTAAAATGTATTATTGTTTGATAAAACGTTTCACTGATGATTTTTCATTTGTGGTTACTTCTAGTAAATACGTTCCAGCGCTTATGTTAGCAACAGGAATTTCGTTATTGATTATATTTCCTTTAGCAATTTCTTGTCCAACCATGTTTATTACTTTATAAGTCGCATTTTCAATTGGAGAAATAAATAATACTTCGCCATTTACGGGGTTTGGATATACGCTAATTGATAAAGTTTCCGAAGATGATTCATCTTCTCTTGCTACAGAAGTAATATTTACAGTATAATCTTCAACTTCGCCATCAGTAAAAATTTCACATGATGTTGGAGAAGCATTATATTTCATAGAAACACGCATTCTTGTTGCTCCTAATAAAGCAGTGGTTGGTACTGTAAAGTTTCCTGAGATAGGAGTTGCAGTAGTTCTAGTTCTATTGAAAACTTGTTCTCCGGCATCAAGGAAATCGCCATCTCTGTTATAGTCAATCCAAACTCTATACGCTTCGCTAAAAACAGTACTTGTCCAACCTGGTGTGATCGTAATAGGATTACTTGTTCCACGAACTAAATTTGTTGATAATGAGGTAAAGTTACCATACCCACCATTATTTCCAGACAGATTATTGATCGTACCCAATTGAACTCTATTAATAAATTCATCTGCAGTGTTATTCCCTCTAGAAGCACAGTAAGTAACAGTTGACACAGCTAAAGTAGTAACAGAAACTGTATTGCTGTTAAGAGAAACATTTCCGGCAGCATCTTTAGCTCTTACATTAAAAGTATAAGCTGTCGAAGCGGTTAACCCAGTTACTGCAAAAGTAGTTGCTGTCGTTGTAGAACCAATTATAGTCCCATTTCTTAACACATCATATCCTGAAACAGCCACATTATCTGTAGCACCAGTCCAAGACAAGTTTGTTGTAGTAGATGTAGTTCCAGACGCTGATAATGTTGGCGCTGTTGGCGCTGTTGTATCTGGAGTTAATGTTGTAACAGTAACGCTATTGCTGTCAAGAGATACATTTCCGGCTGCATCTTTAGCTCTTACATTAAAAGTGTAAGCTGTTGAAGCGGTTAAACCAGTTACAGCAAAAGTAGTTGCAGTAGTTGTAGAACCAATTAAAGCACCATTTCTTAACACATCGTATCCAGTTACCGCTACATTATCCGTAGCACCAGACCAAGATAAATTGGTTGTAGTTTGGGTAGTTCCTGAAGCGGATAAAGTTGGAGCATTAGGAACAGTTGTGTCTGGAGCGGGAGCTAAAGTTGTCGCAAATGCAGAAGCACTTTGTCCTGACTGATTTCCTGCAGCATCTCTAGCGCTTACTGCGAAAGTATAACCAGTTGAAGGTGTTAATCCTGTAACTGCAAATGAAGTCGTAGCTGAAGTACCTATTAAAGTAACGCCTTGGTAAACGTTATATCCTGTAACCCCTACATTATCTGTTGAAGCTGACCATGAAAGATTTGTCGTTGTTTGAGTTGTTCCAGAGGCCACCAAGTTAAGTGGAGTTGAAGGAGCGACAGTATCCGTAGATCCAGCAGTAATAGTAAAATTAGTGTTAGAAACATCAAAGAAAATATGATTACTTCCTTTTACCATAATTCTATTTGTTGTTCCTGCAGTGTTAGGAATTGTTACAGCTTGAGTTCCATCATTTGGTGTAGCGGCAAGTAATGTCGACCAAGAAGTTCCTCCGTTTGTAGAAATTAAGATATCTACATTCTCACAATTAACGCCGTTAGCAGTAGTTCCTGCCACAGCCCAAGTTACGGTTTGTGATGAACCTCCAGCATAAGATACAGCCGTATTTGGTGATGTCACAGAAAAAGGTCCTGCAGTAGCATTTACCGTAACAATCATATCATCACTGTTGTTTGCCGGCCCGCCAGCTCTATTGTCTCTAACGGTCATTCTAAAATTTAATGTCCTTGCTACAGAAGGCAATGCTTCTACAGTCAATTCAGTTCCAGCAGTAGTTGTTGCTCCAGTTAATACAGAAGCCATTCTTGGGAAATATCTTGTAGAAGAAGTCGATGAGCTGTAAGATCTAAAGTTTACTCCAGAAGTCTTTGTAGCACTTGGCACTGTTGCATTTGTTTGAGAATCCATTTGTTCCCAATTGTAAGTCAATGCGTCCCCATTAGCGTCTGTTGAAGTGCCAGTAAGCATAAAAGGGGTGCTTTTAGGAACGGTGTAATCTAATCCCGCATTCGCAGTTGGAACAGCATTTCCTGTTGCAGTGTTGGTTTGACAAGTTTTTGTTTTAATATTATTAGTTACTTGTTGAATACTAACGGCATGAAAGTAAGCGTCAGAATGTGGTTGAACATCTAACGCAGTAATTCCTGCATAACCCATAATTGTCGACCCTGAACCTGGCTCCATTTGAACACCAGTTCCTTCATTGCTTTGCGTAAAGGTATGATTAGCACCAAACTGATGACCGAGTTCGTGAGCCACATAGTCAATATCAAAATTATCTCCTTGAGGAATGTTATCTGCTGGTGAAGTAATTCCACTTCCTTTTGAACCATTGGTGCAAACGCAACCTATACAACCGGCATTTCCGCCGCCTCCAGAAGCACCAAATAAATGCCCAACATCATAATTTGCTTC
>CANHMG010000055.1 GCA_947461795.1 Flavobacteriaceae bacterium
AACGAATCTGATTATGAATTATCTAAACCAGATGTTGAAAAAACAGATGTGTTATTTCAGGAATTGGAGTTCCGTCAAATGAAAGCTCAGTTTGATAAATATTTTGGCACTGGGAAAGAATACGATGAAATTGAAACCAACGGAAATGGGAATGAAGCACAAACAATCAAAAAAGCACCAATAAAGAAAACCAATGAGGATCAATTTGACTTATTTGGTTTTTCAGATGAAGCAGACACTGAAGCAAAATCGAATTCATTTTATGCCAATTTAGAAACAACAGAGCATTTTTATCAAATCGTTAAGGGAGATTTGTCCTTAAAGCTACTTTTGCAGAATTTGATGCATCAAACATCTGTTTGTTTTGATACGGAAACGACAAGTATAGATACACTTCACGCTGAATTAGTTGGAATGTCATTCTCTTATGAAAAAGGCAAAGCTTTTTATGTTCCCTTTCCTGAAAATCAAGAGGAAGCTCTAGTTTTAGTAGCTAAATTCAAACCTTTTTTTGAAAACGAATCCATTGAAAAAATTGGACAAAACATCAAATATGATTTGAAAATCCTAGCAAATTATGGAATACAAATCAAAGGAAAATTGTTTGATACGATGATTGCGCATTATCTCATCAATCCAGATATGCGTCATAATATGGATGTACTGTCTGAAACATATTTGAAATACTCCCCGAAATCAATTGAAGATTTAATTGGTAAGAAAGGTAAAAACCAACAATCAATGCGCGATGTTGCTTTGGAAGAAATAAAAGAATATGCTGCGGAAGATGCGGATATCACTTTGCAATTGAAAGAAATTTTCAGTCCAATTTTAGACAAAGCAGAAACCAAAAAGTTGTTTGATGACATTGAAATTCCTTTGATTCCTGTATTAGCAGCCATGGAAATGGAAGGTATAAACCTAGATGCCAACTTCCTAAAATCGATGTCGGTAGAAATGCAAAAAGAAATTGACTCTTTCGAATTAAAAATATACGAAACTGCTGGAGAAAAATTCAATCTTGCTTCACCGAAACAGCTTGGGGATATTTTATTTGACAAACTCAAAATTGGCGGCGCCAAACAAAAGAAAACCAAAACAGGACAATATGCTACCGGTGAAGAAGTATTAAGCTATTTAGCCAATGAACATCAAATTGTAAAAGACATTTTAGAATGGCGTCAGATGGTAAAATTGCAAAGCACCTATATTGATGCTTTACCCAATCAAGTGGATAAAAAGACTGGTCGGGTGCATACCGAATATATGCAAACAGTGGCGGCAACTGGCCGATTGAGTTCGAACAATCCGAATTTACAAAACATTCCAATTCGAACCGAAAGAGGAAGATTAATTCGAAAAGCGTTTATTGCACGTGATGAAAATTACACCTTACTTTCAGCCGATTATTCTCAAATTGAATTGCGAATAATTGCTGCACTATCGGGAGAAGAAAATATGATTAAAGCCTTTCAAAATAATGAAGACATTCACAAAAGTACGGCTGCTAAAGTATTTAATGTGCCTTTAGAAGAAGTAACCAAAGAACAACGAAGCAATGCCAAAACAGTAAATTTCGGAATCATTTATGGCGTTTCTGCTTTTGGATTAAGCAATCAAACCTCCTTATCTCGGAAAGAAAGTGCCGAATTGATTGATGCTTATTATGCAAGCTACCCAAAGTTAAAATCCTACATGAGCAACCAAGTTGATTTTGCTCGAGAAAACGGCTATGTTCAAACTGTTTTAGGGCGAAGACGCTACCTAAAAGACATCAATTCTGCAAACATGATGGTAAAAAGTGGTGCTGAGCGAAATGCTGTAAACGCACCTATTCAAGGAAGTGCTGCTGATATTATCAAAATCGCAATGATTAATATTCACAAAAAATTGACCTCCGAAAACTGGAAATCGAAGATGTTGTTACAAGTGCATGATGAATTGGTTTTTGATGTTCATCAAAGTGAACTCGAAAAAATTCAACCAATGATTAAACACGAAATGGAAAATGCTTTTATCCTTGACGTGCCATTAGTAGTTGAAATGGGTGCTGGGAGAAATTGGTTAGAAGCACATTAATTTTTTCTTTAAAAAACATCTGATTTTTTTTCAGAAAGCATGTCTGAATTTCTTGTCATTGAAAGGGAAAGAAATAATACTCTTGTAGACAAAAGGTGAACATCTGATATCTATCGTACAATTTTTCGAAAACTATCACTAATTTTAGCTTTTAAAAATCAAAATTTGGAATCACTAAAAACCATATTGTACTTTTCTATATTTAGATATCCTTTAAAATTAGAGGAGATTCACAGCTATACGAATCATACTGATTTGTCAGATACTATAAATGAATTAGCCTTTTTGGTTGATGAAAAAATCCTAATTAAAATAGATGATTTTTATGTGTATGGGGGTGATTTAGATAGCGTGTCAAAAAGATTAAAAGGGAATGTATTGGCAAAAAAAGTACTTATAAAAGCAAAAGCGAAAGCTCGTTTTATTTCTAAATTTCCATTTGTTGCTGCTGTTGGTGTTTCCGGATCTTTATCTAAAGGATATTATGATTCCGATAGTGATATCGACTTTTTTATTATCACTCAGCATAATCGATTGTGGATATGCAGAACTTTATTAATGGTCTACAAAAAAATATTTCTGTTCAATTCTCGGAAATACTTTTGTCCAAATTATTTTATTTCATCGGAACAATTAGAAATTATAGAACAAAATCGCTTTACAGCAACCGAGTTAAAAACCTTAATCCCAATGGAAGGCAAGGAGTATTTTGAAAGTTTTTACGAAAACAACTCTTGGGTGAAATCCTATTTTAATAAATTTAATACAAATCTAAATAGTATTCCTAATGTTAGGAAAAGTTATCTAACACTAGTCTTTGAAGAATTACTTTATAATAAATTAGGCGACGCTATTGATTATTTTTTTAGAAGTATTACGCTGAGAAAATGGAAAGCTAAGTTTGATTATTTGTCACAGGAAGATTTTGAAATTGCATTAAAATCAACTAAAAACATTTCAAAACATCATCCCTCTAATTTTCAAAAAAAAGTTATCTTATCTTTGAATGCAAAACTTGAAGAAGTGCAGCACAGATTTAACATAGCCATACAAAAAGAGCATGTCTAATATTCTTTTTTCACATTCTTATTACTATCAACTCGACCCAAAACAATGGAAAAACAAAATGCCTTTTCCTCCATTGGGAACATTGTATGCAGCATCATTACTGAGAAATAATGGTTATACTGTGAGTTTATTTGATACCAATTTAATAAAATCTCCTGTCACTATTCTTCCAATTATTAAAAAAACATCTCCAAAATATTTAGTTATTTACGATGATGGTTTTAATTATTTAACAAAGATGTGTTTGACCAATATGCGTAATGCGTGTTTTGAAATGATACAAATCGGGAAAAAGGAAAATTGCATTGTTATTGTCTCAAGTTCAGATGCTACGGATCATTATAAAGAATATTTAGATAAAGGAGCTGATTTTATCATTCAGGGAGAAGGAGAAATTACGCTATTAGAACTTATTAACGCTATAGAAAACAACCAATTGGTAGAGCAACTATCCGGAATTGTTTATAAAAACAATACGGAAATTCAAGTTAACTCCAAACGAACTGTTTTAGTAAATTTAGATGAATTACCGCTTCCTGCTTGGGATTTGGTTAATATGGAAAGTTATCAATCCATTTGGAAACAAAGTAACCGTGAATTCACACTTAATATTGCTACTACACGCGGCTGTCCCTATAAATGTAATTGGTGCGCCAAACCCATTTACGGCAATCGTTACAATGCACATTCCCCAGAATATATTGTCAAAGAAATTGCCTTTTTAAAAGAAAAATTTGGTGTTTCTCGTTTTTGGATGTGTGATGATATTTTTGGATTAAAACCAAATTGGGTTCAAGAATTCAGGCGTGAATTAGATAAAAAACAACTCAAAATTAGCTATTTTATTCAAAGTCGTGTTGACTTACTTTTGAAAGACGACACCATTGATGCACTAGCAAAGTCAGGAATAGAAGAAGTTTGGGTTGGCGCCGAAAGTGCTTCTCAAAAAATTCTAGATGCTATGGATAAAGGAACCAAAGTAGAAGAAATATATGAAGCTACTCGACTTTTGAAACATAAAAAAATCAAAGTTGCTTTCTTTTTACAGTTTGGTTATCTAACTGAAAATAAAGAAGACATCCGAAAAACCATTGCCATGGTTAACGAATTGCAACCCGACAATATAGGCATTTCGGTATCGTATCCTTTACCTGGAACTTCATTTTATGAAAAAGTAAAAGACGATTTAAAGCTAAAAGCCAATTGGACGGATTCCGACGATTTTGAAATGATGTTTCAAGGCTCTTATTCTTCTGCTTTTTATAGAAAACTTCAACGATTTGTTCATAAAGAATTTCGAAAAAGTCAAGGTTTTAGAAATTTAAAATCAATACTCCACAAACCTTCCAATTTTACTTTTGAAAAATTAAAATCGATAATAAAGTTGGGGTATTATGTTCCAAGTGCTTTAGTAGATCGTTTGAGTTTAAAACTATCCGGAAATGAAAGCTGATTTCGACAAAGCTGCTTCTAACTACGATGCAACATTTACCTATTCAGTAATTGGTAATTTACAACGCAATTTAGTTTACAATCAGCTTTCAGTAATTTTAACTAAAAACAAACCGAAAACCCTACTCGAAATCAATTGTGGCACTGGTGAAGATGCTGTTTGGCTAGCAAAACAAAGCATTGAAGTAACTGCAACGGATATTTCTGAAAAAATGATTGCTCTAGCCAAAAGCAAATCCAATTTAGAAAATTTAGTCTTTATACAGGCAGATATTAACAAAATTGACATTCATTTTAAAGACAAAACATTCGATATAATTTTTTCCAATTTTGGAGGATTGAATTGCTTAACACCATTAGAATTAGACTCTTTTATTAAAAAATCATTGTCCGTTTTGACCTCTAAAGGGCAATTGGTTTTAGTTGTTATGCCTAAAAACACTTTGTTAGAACAATTGTATTTCTCTCTCAAATTAGACTTCAACAACGTTTTCCGTAGAAAAAAAGAATTTGCAATTGCCAATGTGGATGGTGAAAAAGTAAAGACCTATTATTACAATCCAAAAGATATTGTAAATTTAGCCAAAGAAAATTTCGAATTCAAGCAATTGAATCCAATTGGATTTTTTGTTCCTCCATCCTATTTAGAATCATTTATTAGCAAAAAACCCAAACTGATTGCACTTTTAAATTCATTAGAACAAAAAATCAAAAATCAATCTAGGCTCTCTAAATACGCCGATCATTATTTAATCGTATTGCAAAAAAAATGAGTATACTTTTTACACATGCCTACTATTTATCGGACGATCCAAAAGAACAGAAGATAATGAAACCCTATCCTCCGTTGGGATTGCTGTATGTGTCTGCTTATTTATTAAGTAAAAATATACCCAATGAAGTTTATGACAGCACCTTCTATTCAAAAGCAGATCAACTCGATTATATAGGAAATACAAACCCTAAAGTCATTTGCATCTATACGAATTTAATGACGAAAATAGAAGTGTTGAAATTGATAAAAATTTTAAAATCAAAAACGTATAATTTTCCTAAAATAATTCTTGGCGGCCCTGATATTACCTACAATATTGACAATTATCTCAACTCTGGCGCTGATTTTTTAGTGGTTGGAGAAGGTGAAGAAACTACTTTTGAATTGTATACAGCGATAATGAATCAAGGTGATTTTCATGAAATCAATGGTATTGCTTTTAAAGAAAACAATACTATTGTTCAAACTCCAGCTCGAACTAAATTTAGAGAATTAGACGAATTACCTTTACCCAATCGTGAAGCCATTCCCAATGAAAAATATTTGGAGACATGGAAAAACAATCACGGCGAAAGCTCCATGACGATTTCAACCCAACGCGGTTGTCCTTACACATGCAAATGGTGTAGTACTGCGGTTTATGGACAAAGTTACCGAAGAAGACCGGCGCATTTGGTAGCTCAAGAAATGAAAATGTTGAAGGACAAATATAATCCCGATGCAGTTTGGTTTGTGGATGATGTGTTTACGATTAGTCATAAATGGCTCACCGCTTTTCATGAAGAAGTCGTCAAGCAAAATGCACAAATACGGTTTGAATGTATCACTAGAGCTGAGCGATTGAATGATGAAATATTGCGACTGCTCAAAGAAGCTGGTTGTTTCCGCATATGGATTGGTGCCGAAAGTGGTTCTCAGAAAATCATCGATTTGATGGATCGCCGTGTCGATGTAAATCATGTCAAAAAAATGATTCAAGATACCAATGCTTTAGGCATCGAAACAGGAACTTTTATTATGGTGGGTTATCCGGGCGAAACTGAAGAGGATATCAATCTAACGATTCAATATTTGAAAGACGCTAACCCAACACAATATACTATAACGATAGCCTATCCTATAAAAGGAACTTCGTTGTATCATGAAATTGAAAACGATATAACTGTTCAACCAGATTGGCAAACTTCAACAGACCTACAAATAGAATTCAAAAGAACCTATTCTAGAAAATATTACGATTATGCCGTGAAAAAAGTAGTGAATGAAGTCGAATTTTCTCGTTTGAAAAATAAAAACAGTATTCTAGGATTAAAATTAAAAACTAAGTCAATTTTGGCAAGTGGATTAATGAAAATTAGTAAATGAAAAAAATACTTTACCTATTGTTTTTACTACTTCTTGCATGTGAAAATCATAGTACTTCTGATTTGATCGACATTGAAACAGTTAAAAACCCTTCATTATTTTTGAAGTGGAACAAAGCCTACCCTGATGATTCTATAGACAAATCAATCATTGGTTTAAAATGGGCTTTATCCTATATTGGAGCAAAATTACCAAAAGATGAGATTGGAATTTCTTATGCTAACAACCTAATTTTAATCGATATAAACAGGTTAGGATTTAACCTAAACACTATAGAGAAATTATCGATTTTGAATACCAAAATCAAAACTACAAATGAGTATCAAACTACTAATGCTATCGATTTAGGACGATACGTAACCTTACTAATAGGCGCATCCGAACATTATTATGAATTAATAGAAACACCAAAAACACTTGACGAAGTTTTAAAACCATATACTTTACTTTCTCAAAAAGGATATGTCGACAATTCTGGAGTTTCTTTAGAACATCGAATTATTCAATTTTCGGAGCAAAATGGATTTAATCAGGTCTTTCTTTCCGAAGAAGTTGATCCAGTTACTGGTGATATTTATGAATATGAAACCATTGAATTATTGCCAAACGGTCAATTGCGTTTCGGGATTTTTGACACCAATGGCAATCGCATAAACAATGCTGATGCAACGCATTCTAATGCTGGAAAACCTGCAAAATGTATGTGGTGTCACGAATCTAACATTCAAACTTTGTTTTACCCAAATAATGATTATTTTGGATTTTTGAGTTTCTCCAATTTTCGAGAAACGTTATTAGGATATAGAGAAAACAATCTAAATCAGAAATTAGCTCTGACAGATGGCGTCGATTTTGCACAAACACAACAACATACTTTAACCGAATTACTTTATATTTCGTTTATGGAACCCTCTGCTGAACGACTGAGTTTGGAATGGAATTTATCCATTGCACAAGTTCAAGATTTACTTTCCGGATTGCCAACACATGTTTATGACGAATTTCCTTTTTTAGGAAATCTATACCATCGGCAAGATATAGAAGCTTTAGCCCCATTTCAGGGATTAGCTGTATCGAGTCGCGTAAGAGAAGCATCATTAATTGAAGTCAACCATTTGAATGATTAACAACAAAAAGATAATCGTCGTTCTTCCGGCATACAACGCAGAGAAAACACTTCAAAAAACTTTTGAAGAAATTCCGTTTGATGTAGTAGACGAAGTGATTCTGACCGATGATTTTAGTTCTGATGAAACGATTCAGGTTGCCAAAAAAATAGGAATTGAGCACATTATTTCACATGATGCTAATAAAGGTTATGGCGCTAATCAAAAATCTTGTTACCAAAAAGCTTTAGAACTCAATGCAGATATTATCGTAATGTTACATCCTGATTATCAATATACTCCCAAATTGATTCCGGCTATGTGTACCTTAGTTGCTAATGATTTATACGATGTCGTTCTAGGTTCTAGAATATTAAGCAAAGGTGCTCTTAAAGGTGGAATGCCATTATATAAATATGTGGCTAACCGTTTTTTGACATGTATTCAAAATATTTTGATGAATCAAAAACTCTCAGAATATCATACTGGTTACCGTTGTTTTAATGCCACGTTATTTCAAAAAATCGACTTTGAAAACAACTCAAATGATTTTGTATTTGATAATGAAATCTTGGCACAATGTTGTTTATTGAATGCTAGAATTGGAGAAATATCATGTCCTGCAAATTATTTCGAAGAAGCCAGTTCAATAAATTTTCAACGAAGTTTGAAATATGGTCTTGGAGTTTTGAGGGTTTCTCTATCTTATTTTTTACAGAAAACAAAACTTATTTCATTTTCATTATTTAAGGAATTATGAAAAAAGTAATACTTAAATATTATCTTTTTCTTCCGTTGCTATTTCTTTGTTTTTTCTATGGATATAAATCGTTATGGTTTCCAATTCATGATTTTAACAATTATTACTTTGGCGGTTCTTTTTTGGCGGATGGCAATTTTAATTTCAAAATATATTTTCCCTACGAATTCAACAAAGCTATAGCCAACGCAGGTTCTTTGAATGTTTTTGCCAGCTATGCGCCAAACACGCCTTTTCTAGCTTTACTTTTCGCACCATTTTCCCTGCTTCCCATTGCTATTGCAAAGTTGATATTTAACAGTATTAGCACTTTATTATTTGTATACAGTTTAAAAAAACTTGCTGATTTTTATGAGATAGAACCTGTTTATTTATTGCTCATTCCGATTCTGTTTTTTATCCCAATCAAAAATGAAATCTTGTTTGGACAAGTGTATTTCTTACTTTTCTTCCTTTTGAGCGAGTGTTTGATTGCATTTGAGGAAAATAAACATAAAAAAATGGCTGCTTATCTCAGTTTATCAATTGCTATAAAAATATTTCCGATTTTATTTATACTTTATTTTTTGTTTAGAAGGCAACTGCAACCGATTCTTCACACGGTTCTATTCACAACTTTTTTTGTCCTCATCACTTTGCCATTTGTAAGTATTGATACTTGGATTTTCTACGTAGAGCATGTTTTATCGAAGGCTTCCAAAGGGGAAATCACAGCTGCTTTTGTCGATAATTATCAATCGATGTTGATGTTTTTGAAGCGCTGCTTTGTTTTTGACGCAACTGAAAATCCAAATGTACTTTCAGAAAGTATTATGCTGTTTTCGGGATTTCTAATGGCTTTTAAAATCGCAGTAATAGCTCTTGGTTATTATCTATCAACCCGAGTCAGCAATAAACTTTTCGTTTTTTCATATTGGATTGTTAGTATGATTGCACTTTCCCCTTACGGCAGCACTTATACTTTTATATTGCTTCTGTTTTCGTTTATTTTTATCGTTAAAAGCAACATTCCTATTTGGAAAAAAACGAGTTTCTTTATGCTTCTTTTCGGCATTAATTCAGTTCCGATTTCATCAATAATACTTGAGCCGTTTCCTTTTTCCTACCTGCGACTTTTTCTAGTAATGTTATTTTTTATCGCTTTTATTGGTTTTGAATATCAAAAAATAAATTTTAAAATAACGACACTCGTTTGCGGCCTTTTGTCGCTGGTTTTTTCTATAACTGATAAAGAAAATAACATCGAATCAACGCTGGTTTTAGATAAAAGTCCACTTTTGGTTTATAACTATACGATTTCCAAAACAAAACTGACCTACTTTTATTGGGATGAAAAAGGCAGTCATTCACAATCATTTCTTCTAAAAAACAGTTCTTTAGAACAATTGACTTTAAAAAAAAATCAAATATTTTTCAAGCATAAACCCATCACTTCAGACCAAAGCAACAAACTAAAGTCGATGCTCATTGATGACTCAATGATTCTATATTTGTCAGATTCTAAACGAGGAATTGGATTTTTTACATTGCGAAAAATTGAATTAAATTGAAATCAAAAACACTAAATAGAATCGGATATATTTCGTCAAATGCAATAAGACAAATTGCCGTTTCGCTTTTCAGCATGTCGATTCCATTTATTGTCATTTACTACGCCTCAAGATTGGTTTGGGGCGAATTTATTGAATTGTTATTATTTACACTCTTAGCAACACAAATCATCAACTGGGGAAACAAAGAATATGTTTTGCGGAAATTAAGTGAGATGCCTCATGCTGCAGTGAAAACATTTTCTTCAACTTTAATTACGAGATTCCCATTGGTACTTTTGTTTGCTACAATTGGATTCTGTTATTTTCAGAATAATTATGGATTTTTCCTTTTTGTTTGGATTTTAGGACGGTATTTCATTCATAGTGCGGAAGTTGTTGTTCTTTTTGAGAAAAAATTCAAGGACTCTCTTTTCATCGAATTGGCCTGCTTTTTATTATTTTACATCGGTATTTATGCTGAAGGAACCGAGCTCACCACCAACTCACTTCTTGGATTTTATAGCATTTATCAACTTGTAAAAGGAATTTCCTATTTAATTTTGTGCAGAAAGTTTATTTCTTTTCAAAGTTTTACGATCGATTTGAACTACTATCATAATAGCTTTCATTTTTTTCTACTTTCTATTTTAGGGTTTTTGGCGTCGAAAGTTGATGTATACGTAATACAACAATTTGGAGACAAAATCATCACTTCATCGTACCAAATTATCAATAGTTTGTTGGTGTTTATTATGTCGATTTCTGCATTTATTTATGCTCCTTTTACCAAAAACATCTATCGGAATAATGACGAAATGATTCAAAAATCAAAACGAATAGTAGCTACGTTGGGTTTAATTATTGTTCCCTTTTCCTTGTTCATCTTGTATTTTATTTTACGTTACTTTTTAAAATTAGATCTTGCTGTGTTGTTTTATTGCATTGCATTTTTGTATGTTTATCCTTCTTTTCTCTACGGTATCGAAGTAGTAAATCTGTTCAAAAAGCATCAGGAAAGAAGAGTTGTGCATTATTTATTAATTGGAGCGTCAGCCAACGCCATTTTATCGATAGCGTTTTTGTCTTTAAACTATGGCATTACGGGTGCTTTATTCGGAAGTGCTATAGCTCAAATCTTGGTATTAGTACTTTTTAAATATAGAAAAATTGGCTAACAAGACCATCTTATTCAACCCAAAAAGTGCTAATGGTAAGCACCGCATCCCCAACTCTATTTTGCAAGTTGGCGCGTCTATTCATGGAAAACAGGAGTATGTTTTTGTCGATGGAAATTTAGAAAAAAACCCATGGCAGACCATCGAAAATTATTTAAAAACTGGTGAATTCAAATACTTTGGTTCTACGGTTATGCCTGGCCCACAATTGCGTCAGGCGATTCCATTTACAAAAAAAATAAAAGAACAATTTCCAGATATTATTACCATTTGGGGCGGTTATTTTGCTTCCAATCAATATAAAGTGGCTCTTAATTCTGATGTGGTAGATTATGTAATTAATGGCCCTGGAGACAAGACCTTTCCCGAATTAATTGAAACTATCGAAAACAATCAACTCGAAAAAATTCCTTCTATAAAAAATTTGATTTACAAAAACGAAAACGACGAAATTATCAAAACTGCGGTTGAAGCACTACTCGATCAAGACACGCTTCCGAAGTTTCCGTATGATTATCTAAATTCGTTTTATCCCGTCAAAAATTATCTCGCCAAAACCTTTATGGGCGCCAAAACTTTGTCCTATCATTCAAGTATGGGTTGTCCTTTTTCGTGTTCGTTTTGTGCCGTGGTTCCTATATTCAATGCTAAATGGAAAGGCATGTCGGCTTCGAGAATTTATGAAGACGTGAACTATTTCAAAGAAAAATACAACATCGATGCAATTGAATTTCATGACAATAATTTTTTCACCGCTAAGAAAAGAGTGCTCGAATTTTCAGAATTGATTATGAATGACAATATTAGTTATTGGGGTGAAGGTCGTATTGACACCATTAATATGTATTCCGATGAGGATTTAAAATTCATGCGAAAAGCCGGTTGTAAAATGATTTTTCTTGGTGCTGAAACAGGGAATGATGCCGTTTTAAAACAAATGAATAAAGGCGGAACTCAAACCGGACAAATGATTAAGGATTTTGTATTGCGAATGAAAAATGCCGATATCATTCCTGAATTGTCGTTTGTATTAGGAATGCCCGCAAAGACCGAAAAAGAAGTATTCGATCAGATTTTGTGGGATATCAATTTCATCAAAGAAATCAAAATCATCAATCCCAATGCTGAAATCATCATTTATCTTTTCAGTCCAGTACCAACAGAAGGTTCCGAACTTTATCAACAAATACTTGAGGCTGGATTTTCGTTTCCAGAACATTTAGAAGACTGGATTTCACCGAGTTGGGAGAATTTCGATTTGAGAAAAAACCCATTAACGCCTTGGCTTAAACCGTATATGATTGATACGATAAAAAATTTCGAAACAGTATTGAATGGGTATTATCCAACGGTTTCCGATTTTAGAATTACTGGTTATAAAAGACACATTCTTCGAACGATTTCAAGCTTGCGTTATCAAACTAATTTTTATAATTATCCCTATGAAATCAAAGCTTTACATAAACTATGGAAATACCGTCAGCCAGAAATTGAAGGGTTTTATTCCGAGTAATTTTTCATATACACCAAATCTCTTTGCGTCTATGCGAGAAAAGATAAAATCTCGCAAAGTCACAGAGACACAAAGTTTAAAAGTTAGATTTTAAAAAATTCATGAAAGCCTTTATAAAAAGAATCATCAGTCCAATATTGCAGAAAACCAGCGCGATTTATTTAAAAAAGCGTCGGAAATATTCCTATAAAAACATTTCGGTTTGGGTAGAACCTACTGTGTTTCCTCCTTTTATTACCATAAGTACAAAATTGCTATTGGATTTTATCGAAAATCTTTCACTTAAAGATAAAACGTTTTTGGAATTGGGATGTGGCAGTGGTATTATTTCGGTTTTGGCGGCTCAAAAAAAAGCGATTGTCACAGCGACTGATATTAATGATGTGGCGTTATCGGCTTTGATTTCAAATGCGAAAGACAATCAAGTTTCGATTGAAATTATCCAATCCGATTTATTCGAAAAACTACAAGGAAAAACTTTTGATTACATAATAATCAACCCTCCCTACTATCCTAAAAATCCAAAATCAATTGCTGAAAACGCTTGGTTTTGCGGGGAAAATTTCGAATATTTTGAAAAATTATTTCAACAACTTCCCACATTTATGACGAAAACCAATGCAACCTATATGATTCTTTCCGAAGATTGTGAATTGGAAAAAATAAAAGCGATAGCCTTACAGTACGACATCGCTTTCGATTTGATATTGGAAAAAAAGATTGCCTTAGAATCCAATTTTATTTTTGAATTAAAAAAACTATAATTTCCTCGTAGATTCTCTTTGTCTCAATTCCGTTTTAATTACTGTCGTTTGAAAATCAGGTTCTTCCTCTTCTTTATTTTCTAACCTTTTGATGAGTAAATTAGCGGCCGCTTCTCCAATTTCAGGGCCATGTTGACTGATTGTCGACAAACTAGGCGTGAGTCTTCTAGACCAAACTCCATCGGCAAATCCTATTATAGATAATTCTTCTGGAATTTTATAACCGCTTTTTAATCCCGTTTTAATAGCTGCCACCGATGCATGTTCGTCTAAAGCAAAAACGCCATCTATTTTATGATCGTCAAATAAAGCTTTGGCTCTGGTGTCAAAATCGGATTCTGAATCTGTGAGTACAATTAGATTTTGATTTACCTCCATTTTATGGTGCTGAATTGCCTTAAAGAATCCTTGAGCTCGTAATTTCCCAACACTCAAATTGTCTATCGTAGAGAACAAGGCAATGTTTTTACATTTTGATTTAATTAAATGTTGCGTCGCATTAAACGCAGCATCGAAATCATCTACAATAACTTTATCGCAGGATACTTCATCAGAAATTCGATCAAACATTACAATTGGAGTTCCTTCGTTGATGATTTCTTTAAAATGATTGTAATCTTGTTGCTTTTGTGCTTCTTCTGAAACCGATAAAATAAAACCATCAATAGTACCATTACTTAAAACCTCTAGCGTGCTAATTTCTTTTTCTAAAGATTCATTCGAGATACAGGTAATCACGTTGTAACCTTTTTCCTCTGCTACTTTTTCAATTCCGGTAAATACTTTCGCAAAAAACGGGTTGAGTATATTAGGGAGAATAACACCAATCGTTTTTGTTTTTCTGTTTTTCAGATTCAGCCCAATCATATTCGGTTTATAATTCTTCAATTTAGCGTATTCTTGAATTTTAGTTTTAGTTTGTTCACTAATTTCTGGACTATCATTTAATGCTTTAGAAACGGTAGAAACAGAAACTTGAAGTTCTTTTGCAATTTGTTTTAAAGTGGCTCTTGCTTTCATACTAAGTATTTTGAAACGTAAAAATAGGAAAACAATTCATACTATTTCATTTTATTAGGAGCTGTTTGCTTCGCCAGTCGTAAACTCGTGTCCCGCTATTCGCCTTTATCTCTCCACTGCGTTGCGAGGATATCGACTTCTATCGGGCTAGTACAGTCCGTATTTAAAGAACTATCTACTTCATTTTCAAAAAAATAAAGCCCCAGAAAAAAACCTTAAAATAATGATTAAAAGCTATTTGTATTTAAAATAAAATAATGTACTTTTGCAACCCCTTTATTGGGGATGGAATGTTTAATTAAAAAAATATTATGGACGCATTAAGCTACAAGACAATGTCTGCAAGCAAAGCCACTGTAACCAAAGAGTGGATTGTTGTAGATGCTGATGGGCATAACTTAGGTCGTCTTGCTTCAAAAGTCGCAATGATTTTGAGAGGTAAGTACAAGCCAAGTTACACCCCACACGTGGACTGTGGAGATAACGTAATTGTTATCAACTCAGAAAAAATTAACCTTACGGGTACTAAAATGGATGACAAAACTTACGTACGTCATACAGGATATCCAGGAGGACAAAGAACTTTAACTGCTAAAGTATTGCAATCTAAAAACCCTGCATTATTAGTAGAAAAAGCAGTAAAAGGGATGTTACCTAAAAACAAATTAGGAGCAGAACTTTTCAGAAATTTAAATGTTGTTGTTGGTTCAGAGCACAAACAAGGCGCTCAAAAACCAAAAACAGTTAACCTTAACGATCTTAAGTAATGGGAGTAATTCACAAAATTGGTAGAAGAAAATGTGCTGTGGCACGTGTGTATGTTTCTGAAGGAACAGGAGCAATTACTGTAAATAAAAAACCATTTGCAACGTATTTCCCAACAGCTACTTTACAGTACAAAGTGTTACAACCAATGTCAATGACAGAAAACGTAACTAACTATGACGTAAAAGTAAATGTATACGGAGGTGGTTCAACAGGTCAAGCAGAAGCTGTACGTATGGCTTTGGCAAGAGTAATGTGTGAAGTTGGCGAAGGAAACAGAGCTATCTTAAAACCAGAAGGTTTATTAACAAGAGACCCAAGAATGGTGGAACGTAAAAAATTCGGTCAGAAAAAAGCTCGTAAGAGATTTCAATTCTCTAAACGTTAATAGTGCCTGTCTTGTTCGATATGGACAAGACATTAGATTAAAATTAAAATTAATAACAAAGTTGTTGTTGCTCGTCAAGGCGAGAATTAGTTTAGCATCTAAATGTAGTCAGCCGTTTAACGCCATTTCTACATTGCTAATCAACAGAACGTAAACTAAAAAAGAAAATGTCAAATAAAGTAGACGTAAAAGAATTACTAGAAGCAGGTGTTCACTTCGGACACATGACTAGAAAATGGGACCCAAATATGGCTCCTTACATTTATATGGAACGTAATGGAATTCACATTATCAATCTATATAAAACCGCTGCAAAAATTGAAGAAGCGAATGAAGCTTTGAAAAAAATTGCTGCGTCAGGTAGAAAAATATTATTTGTTGCTACCAAAAAACAAGCAAAAGATATCGTTGCTGAAAAAGCAAAAGCTGCAAACATGCCTTACATCACAGAAAGATGGCCAGGTGGAATGTTGACCAACTTCGTAACTATCCGTAAAGCCGTTAAAAAAATGGCAACTATTGATAAAATGAAGAAAGACGGAACATTCATGACGTTGTCTAAAAAAGAGCGTTTGCAAGTAGATCGTCTTCGTGCTAAATTAGAAAAAAACTTAGGTTCAATCGCTGACATGTCTAGACTACCAGCTGCATTGTTCGTAGTAGATATAAAAGCAGAACATATCGCAATAAAAGAAGCTCAAAAATTAAACATTCCAGTTTTCGCAATGGTTGATACTAACTCTGATCCACGTGAAGTA
>CANHMG010000056.1 GCA_947461795.1 Flavobacteriaceae bacterium
GTTTGATTATAAAAATAGGAAAGTATTTTTTTCAATCCTTTTTTGTTTTGCCATTGATTTGGGTTTAAGGTCACAGATTCTGAAAATTTATTTTGATGTGTTTTTACAAATATTTGGTTGGGTAAAAAAATGCGAATGTATTTGGCTTGATCTGGAAATGGCGCTATTTCAAACTCTTGTAACTCTTGAAGCCCATTGTTATTATAATCATTCCAGGCATATACTCCTTGTCCAGCTTCTACTTCTAAATAGGTAAATTCTTGTTGTGGAATCGAACCCGATGAAGTTTCAAAAGAGGTTGTACTTTGTATTAATTGATCAAAAAAACGATCCGTATAAAGTACTCTTGAATTTAAAGACGGTTCATCCTCTCTTGTTTTGTCTTCGTATTTTAAATTTCTATAATTGACAAAAACGGACAAATCACTTTTTGTATTTTGAATTAATTTAGATTTTAAAAAATAGGATTGCGAAACATTGACACGTTTTAAAAAACCGTTCTGTAAACTATCATTAGTTCGATGCAAGTATCCAACTTCCATATACACCTTGGTACTATCTCCATGCCCTAACAATGCACCGTATTCTAAAAATCGTTGACTTAATGAACTCAAAGTATTCGTAGATTTTATTTTCTCTTGATTGTCTTCCAATCGAATCGAAGTACCAACCCAGTTTTTTTTGAAATGGTATTTTACTTGAGATTGATTTCTTATAAACTCAGAACTAGAAACAGCTCCATTGCTTTTCAAAAAGCTTCCTTTGTTTTGAATGTTCCATTGATTTAATTGAAAGAAAATAGTAGCACTATGCCTATTACCATTAAAATTTGAAGAGAAATTTAAATTTTCAAATTGATAGATGGCATTTCCTTTTTGAGGCAACTTAAACTCTAATCCTGAAGTAATAAAACTTTGATTACCGGATGCTAAATTTAAATTCCAATCTCTATCAAATTCGATAGTATAAAGCCGTTCAATAGTTCGAAATTCTTTTTGCACAAACTGATAGTTGGTAAAAGCATCTATTTGCCAACTTGAAGTGAACAGTCGCTGTTTGGCATTGATTTTACCCGCCACACCTTGATTGTCTTTATCATCCAAAGAGGAAAACAAGTTCAAATCATTATTACTAATAGCACTTTCAAAATCAATTGTAGTTTTTTCAGATGGATTAAACTTGCCAAAAAGTGTTGCAATTTGAATTTTTGTTGGCGCAATCAATCGAATAATTGGCTCGTAGTTCCCTAGATTTATACCAATATATTGATAAATTTTTCCAATAGCGGAGGTATTTGTTAATTGATAACTCCCTTGATTTTCACCTACCAAACTAAATTTAACATTATATAAAACTTCAGTTGGGTCGGAAGAATATTCAAATATTTCAACGGAATTGACTACTGTTTTTTTATATAATATTTTATTTTCTGAATACTCATCAATATAGGCTGAGGGCGCAATCATTAAGTTAGGATTATCTCCAGCTTGAACCAATATTTGAGCTTGTTCAGCAGATAAATTTTGTTGTAATGATTGGTTTTTTAAATCATTTTCTGAATAGATGTTCGTACCAATACTCCATGTGTCTCTTTCGTGAGAAGCTCCAAAATAAGTTACAAATCGACTGTAATTCCTATCCGAAAACTGATATTCAATACTGATTCGCATTTCTGAAGTAATCGGGAAAAGGGAAGTAAAAACAACTTCTCCAGCATTATAATCTATAAGGTAATCATTGTTTTCACCACGTTCTAACAAGATTCCATTCACATATACTTTTTCCGAACCAGAAACCACCAAAATAAATAATTCGCCATTAGAACCTCGTAATTTATAAGGGCCTTGATTTCCTTCTTGTCCGACAAAACTGCTTTTAGCATATTGACCTCTGACTAAAGCCGCAGATGCAAAAACATTGGTAGCATTACCGACTTTTCCAAAATTAAAATTGGTAGACAATCCTTGTACTTTCTTATTAAAATTGAGAAACTTAGATTTTCTATTCTCTAAAAATAAATCCCCAGCTCGTATATTCCATTTATCACTAAATAATTCAATAAATATCTGATCAAACTCATCTAGTTTCTGCGAATAGCCGCTACTTTGCAATGGAATGTTGCTGTCTTGAATGGAAGCTCGTAAACTTACTTTGTCAGAGATTTTTCCTGTAATTTGTAGATCCAGATTAGAGTTGACAGAGGCGTTTTGATTGTTGCCAATGCTTATTCCTCGAGTTATACTTCCAGAGGTGTTCAGTCCTTGAAAAGGAACAAACTTCTTAAATGGATCTCGAGAAATTTTATACAAATCATAAAGCCCGTTTTCACTTTTAACCACGCGACTCGAATCATAAATGCTATATTCTTTAGTTAGATATTCTGGAAATTTTAAATAACGAACAGTTATTGTATCGGAATTTATTGAAAAATTTTCTTTAAAAACTAGCGTTCCTTTTTTAAAGTTCATCTGATAAAAAGTAGAATCCAAAACTTCATTCTTGGAGTTTAATAACTTAAAGAAACTTGAATTGACACTTACTGAATCAATTTGAATTGTATCTCGTGTGGCAATTATTTTCTTTGATTTATAAGGCGTTTCTATTTGTTGGGCTTGAAGTCCAAAACAACTTAAAACAAAACAAAAAAGAATTCTTCTAAACATAAGTTTTATAACGTAATGACTTCAAAAGTAGTGTGTTTTATTGTATTTCTTGGGGTTATATTTCTTAGAAAATTAATAAAAAGCCTATTATAACGATAAGAATAGAGTGCCAATAAAAAAAACCGTCTAATTGCTTAGACGGTTTACTTTAAAACTTTAATTCTGTTTTTAAATCATTACTTCTTAATTATTCTAGTAGCTGATTTTTGACCATTACTATTTTCGATAGAAAGAATATAAACACCAGAATTTAAATTTGTAACATCTAATGAATGATTCCCAATAGTTATATTTTGACTTGCTAATGATTTCCCATTAACATCAAATAAAGTATAGTGAACATTTTTAGAAGCTATCATTTCAATTTCATTCGTAACGATATTAGACTTTAAAATAACTCCTGATTGCTCCAATTGATTGAAGTTAGAAACTCCTAATGCAGAAGCATAACGATACGAAAAGGTAACTGAATTTCCAATTTCAATTCCGCTATTATTTAATTGATAGAATTTAAAAACATACTCCACCGGAATGGAGGTGTCTATTCCAGGATTTAAATTCAAGAAATGATCAAAATTTCCGTTTTCACTAGTTGGATCTATAATAGCAGGAAAATTTGGTGGATAAGAATTTCCAGCTATAATGGTCCCTAAACAAACATCTCCTAAGCATAACTGAACATTAGTTCCGTCAGTATTTGTAAAACTTATACATTTTACTTTTACATTCATTTGTTCATCAGAAGCATTGTAAACTTTTATCCCTAAGTAAGATCCTGGTTCTTCAGCAACATCAAAAGTCAAAACGTCACCATCGTTAATTGGTGTGCCATCCAATCTTTTCAATGTCATTTGAGCCGAAGCAGCAAATGTGAAGAGACATATTAATGCAATGAATATTCTTTTCATTTCTATTAGTTTAATATAATTTTTTCAGTAGTAGTAGCATTTTCGCTAGAGATTTTTGCTAAATACATTCCTTTTTGTAATCCAGACAAATCAATGTTTTTATCTTTGGTAACATTGGTAGCAACAAACACAACTTTTCCAGTAACATCAATAATACTTACAGCTACAGGAGTTGTAGTATTGATAGAAATTACACCTGTAGAAGGATTAGGGAACAATTTAACGTCACTAGCTTCGAAATTATTAATAGCAAGTAGTGTAGTAGATAAAGCATTTGGCAAAGCCAAAGCAGCCCCAAAACTTCCAACAGATTTGTTATAAATAGATGTATTTGTATTGTCAAAAACTTCAATTCCATGTGGTGTAGCTCCAAGTCCCCATCCATCGCCATAAGAATCAAGAAGGTTTATTGAATAGCAAATACCAGCTGGCAAAGTAACATTGTGAATTTTTGTAGTATTGGCATCAGCACCACCTCCATTAGCATTCCCAACATAAGGACCACCTGAGGCTACAATTGTACCAGCACTATTTTTAATATTCCAAGAAATTTCTGTTGGGTAATAATCGGTATAAACTTTTACAACAACATCCGCTGTAGCTTGAGCTGCTACAGCAACACCCATTTCTGCAGTTGAAATTGTAGGGTTGAAAAGAGGATTTGAATTTACAGTTACAACTTCAACAGTATAATCTGCCGTTGGGTTATAAACATAACTATCAAATGTTACAGGTCTTGTTGAAAATCTTGGCATTGAACCTGTATAGTTTTTCGTAGCTACTACAGTCCCATTTTCTTTTAAGTTTAAAGTAGCTGCAGTAATAGTGTTTTCTCCATAATTTCTCATTTTAGCTATTGAAGCTCCTGTTGTTGAACAGAAAGAATTTGTATTATCAACAGCGCCAACATTATTTTGAACACCAGTTAAAGCACCACAATTCGTGTTTACATCCGTACGAATTGAACTTGCAGTACGTCCTGCCATTTCAGTAACTAACCCGTTTGGACATATTCTGAAAACAGTTGGGAAATAAGTGATTTGGTATAAACTACCGATATTGCTTCCATCAATAATAGGATAAGGAGTACCGGCAACCCAGTTTCCTTGAGTATTCGTACCTGTTCCATTTAAATCATCATTTGTTGTAGTAGCGTCACCTTCTATAAATAAGATAACAACTTCCCCTGACCCTTCAACTCCATAAGCAGCATAAAGATCTTCTAAAGCTCCCGAGTTGTGAAAATTCCAACATGGCCCACACCAAGTGGCAGAAACATCAATAATAACGGTTTTTCCGGCAGCTAAATAATCGGCTAAATGATGCGAAACACCATTGATATCGGTAGCAGTAAAGTCTGGCGCTACACTCCCTGGAGCAATTTGTGCATTACTTTGAAAAGAAAGTAAAATGAAAGCAAAAAATAAAGTAATTTTTTTCATATGAAAGAGTTTAAAGGTTTGGTTTTTAGTTTGTTCAAGCTACAATAATAGGAATATTATTTTAATTTTTTTAAAAAATTGTAAACTTTGTGATTTTTTATTTATCTAAAATGTCTTTCGTCACAAGTTGCATCGTTTCTCTACTTATTTGTTTCAACAATACCACTTTTTTTTCTTCCACCATTTGCGCTGTTTTTTCATCAAAATGACGAATCGTATACAACGAAACATTTTCATTATAGGCTACTTTGAATTTTTTAGACAATACGTTTTTTAAGGCAGCAAAATTGCCAAATTTATCTTCAATGCACACTGAAAAACTAATCGCTGAATTTTGTATCAAACTCACCTTCATTTTATATTCATGTAAGAATGCAAAAATTTCACTAATATTTTCTTCCATGATAAAAGAGAAATCAATAGAAGAAAGTGACATTAGCAATTGATTTTTTTTGACAATAAAGCAAGGCAAATGCGGTTCTAAATCTACTCCTTTTGAAACACAAGTCCCAGAAAGCAAAGGTTCTGTAAACGATTTTACATACAACGGAATTTCCTTTTTCTGCAAAGGTTGTAACGTTTTGGGATGTATAACACTCGCACCATAAAAAGCCAATTCTATCGCTTCACGATACGAAATCTGATGCAACAAACTTGCATTTTCAAAATAGCGCGGATCCGCATTCATGACACCTGGAACATCTTTCCAAATCGTGACACTTTCTGCATTCATACAATAAGCAAAAATAGCCGCCGTATAATCCGATCCTTCTCTGCCTAAAGTAGTAGTAAAACCATTTTCATCAGAACCAATAAACCCTTGAGTAATATGCAAGGTTTTCTTTTTAGCAATTTTTGAAATGCTCTTCTGAGTCAATTCCCAATTGACCTCTGCATCTCGATAGGTTGCATCTGTTTTGATATAATTGCGAACATCAATCCAAGTGGTTTTGAGATCCCGATAATTCATATAATGAGAAAGAATTGTAGTCGAAATAAGCTCCCCATAACTCACAATCTGATCGTACACAAAATTGTAATTTGGGGACTTGTTATGGCTTAAAAAGTAGTCTAAATCAGCAAACAAATCATTGACTGCTTTAAAAACTGGGTTTTTATCCTCTTCAAATAATTCCAATAAAATCTGATTGTGGTATTTTTTAACTTCTTGAATCGAAGATTGCAACGAAGACGCTTTTTCAATATAATCTTTTACAACAATTTCTAAGGCATTAGTCGATTTTCCCATGGCTGAAATGACCAATAAGACCTCTTCATAACCGACTTTTTGTAAAACGTCATACACATTTTTTATTCCAGCAGCATCTTTTACAGAAGCGCCTCCAAATTTGAATATTCTCATATTTAGATCTTTATATTATTAGATTTTAGAAAAGCATCGATTCCGTTTTCATCCATTTGAGCCACACGCCAATCTTCAAGTACTTTAGCACCCGATTTAACATAGAAGTCAATGGCCGGCGTATTCCAATCGAGAACTGCCCATTCAATTCTTCGAACTTTATCTTTTTTCCCTTGGGCAATTATTTCAGTATAGAGTTGAAATCCCAATCCAGTCCCACGCATTTTTTCTTTTACAATCAAATCTTCCAAATGAATGGTTTTCCCTTTCCAAGTCGAATAGCGATAATAATACAAAGCCATCCCAACGATTTGGTTATTTAGTTCAGCAATAAAAGTGTGAAAAAGCGGCGTGTTTCCGAAACCATCTCGCTCTAAGTCAGCCACAGTAACGACTACAGCATCGGGTTCTTTTTCAAAAGCAGCAAGTTCTTGTATCAAATTCAAAACTGCAGGCATGTCTTCTTTTTGTCCTTTTCTAATAGTCATTTTTAGGAGCTTTTTACTTCGTCAGTTCGCTCTTTAGGAGCTCGGGTCCCGCTGTTTGTTGCAATCTTTTTAGGATTGATTTCCCTTCGCATCGACCCATCGCTATCAATTGGGTCGCTATGCTTCAGGACAATCCTAAAAAGGATTTCCACTCCCATCGGGGCTAGGGTTTTCGGTTTCAAAAACAAATATACAATTCTAAGAAACTATCTAATAAAATTTGATGCAATTTCATAAAAAAACCGATATTTGCACGATTAACTACAACGATTTCGGAATGGAAGAACGCAACAAAACCCTCGGTGAATTTATTATTGAAAATCAAAACGCCTTTCAATATTCCTCAGGAGAATTATCTCGAATTATCAACTCTATTCGATTGGCTGCAAAAGTGGTCAACTATAAGGTCAACAAAGCAGGTTTGGTAGATATAGTTGGTGCCGCAGGAGAACAGAACATCCAAGGGGAAGACCAGCAAAAATTGGATGTATATGCAAATGAAGTTTTTATTCAAACCTTAATCAATCGTGAAATTGTATGTGGAATTGCCTCAGAAGAAAACGACGATTTTATTACTGTTTCAGGGTCAGATAAAAGTCACAATAACAAATATGTAGTATTAATGGATCCGCTCGACGGTTCTTCCAACATTGATGTCAATGTTTCTGTTGGAACCATATTTTCTGTTTTCCGTCGTATTACACCAGTTGGAACACCAGTTACACTCGAAGATTTTTTACAACCTGGAATCAATCAAGTAGCAGCAGGGTATGTGATATACGGAACTTCTACAATGTTGGTCTATACAACAGGACATGGAGTCAACGGGTTTACTCTAAATCCAGCAATTGGTACCTTTTATTTGTCGCATCCGAACATGCAGTTTTCTAAAGACGGTCCGATTTATTCAATCAATGAAGGAAATTATGTGCATTTCCCACAAGGGGTGAAAGATTATATCAAATATTGCCAATTGGAAGAAGGCGATCGACCGTATACTTCAAGATATATAGGAAGTTTGGTTTCGGATATTCACAGAAACATGATCAAAGGAGGTATCTATATTTATCCTACAAGCTCCAAAGCACCAAAAGGTAAATTGCGTTTACTTTACGAATGCAATCCGATGGCATTTATTACCGAACAAGCAGGAGGAAAAGCATCAGACGGTTTCGGAAGAATTATGGAAATTGAGGCAACAGAACTCCATCAAAGAGTTCCTTTTTTCTGCGGAAGTTATAATATGGTAGAAAAAGCAGAAGAATTCATGCATTTAGCCAAGTTGAGTAAATACTAAAAAAGAACCCAGTAAATTTTTACACTTACTGGGTTCTTTTTTTATTAGATAAATTGAACTATTTATTCATGTGTTGCATTTCGTAAATAAAAGTGTCTAAATCAACATTAGCTCCAATTAAAACAAGTGCTTTATCTACAATATAATTATTGTTGGCAGGAGTAAATCCTAATGCCAATCCAAATTTTTGCAATAATTTAATTTGAGTTTCACCCAAATGATGGTCTACATAAACCATTCGCGCCAAGTCGTACAAACGCTCTAATCTTTGCGTATATAAATACGGCGGATTGATTGGGTATTTTAATGGATTTTCAAGAATTTCTTCATATTCTGCAGCAGAAATTTCAAGATGCAATGCCAATTTGTCTAGGAATTTTTTTTCTTCTGGAGAAAATTTTCCGTCGTTTACGGCAACACGAACTATAGCTGAAAAATGACCTTTGTTTCGGTTCTTAAATTCGCTATCAAATAAATCAGAAAATGACATAAGTTTGGGTTTAAATTCTTATGCAAATATATATTTATTTCGTTTTTAATTGAAACTATTTTACTTGATTTTATTTAAAATTCTATTTGGTTATTTTTATTTTCAAATTATCTCGTTTTTCAAAATATATTGTATGTTTACAAGACCTATTTCATAAATGAATAAGTAGATGACAGATTTTTGGATTTATGTTGAAATTGGTTTAAAACATGTGTTGAATCTAAATGGCTACGACCATGTGTTGTTTTTGATGGCGTTGACAGTTTCTAATTCGTTTAATGAATGGAAACGATTGTTGCTTTTCATTACAGTTTTTACCACTGGACATACATTAGCCTTAGTGCTTTCTGTATTCGATGTGCTACACATTAATGAAGGATTGGTTGAATTTTTAATTCCAATTACTATATTAGTTACAGCACTTTATAATTTTGTATTGTTGAGAAAATCAATTAAAAAAGAATCTATAAAAAGCACCGTTTTGGTTACTTTGTTTTTTGGTAGTATTCACGGCTTGGGATTTTCTAATTATTTTAAAACAATTCTTCCAGGAAATGCTTCGGATAAATTAGTGCCATTATTCGAATTTTCAATTGGAATCGAAGGGGCACAAATGGTAGTTGTTTTAACTGTTTTGATGCTGTCTTATAGTGTTCAAAACCTTTTAAAGGTTACAAAAAGAGATTTTTCAATGGTAATGTCTGCAGGTATTATTGGTGTAGTTTTGCCTTTGATTGTAAAAAATGAAATTTGGAAAACTTTCACATGGAATTAAAAAAATTAAACAAATACGATAAAGCTTACCTTCGAATTGCAAAAGAATGGAGTCAGTTGTCATATTGCAAACGCAAACAAGTAGGAGCAATTATAGTTCGGGATCGAATGATTATTTCAGATGGTTATAACGGAACACCTTCGGGTTTTGAAAATTGTTGTGAAGATGAGGAAGGATTAACCAATTGGTATGTTTTACATGCAGAAGCCAATGCTATTTTAAAAGTAGCTCGATCTACTCAAACATGTGAGGGAGCAACACTTTATATCACGTTGTCACCTTGCAAAGAATGTAGTAAATTGATTCATCAATCGGGTATCAAAAGAGTAGTTTATCAACATGGATATAGAGACACAACAGGCGTTGACTTTTTAGAAAAAGCAGGCGTTTTTGTAGAACAAATAGAAGATTTAGGATAAATGAATAAAAGAAATTTATATATTCCAATATTGTTGTTTGCCACATTAGCTTTAGGGGTTTTGTTGGGAGGGATATTAAATTTCCCGATCGACCGTCCTACTTCCATTAACAACAGTCATAAAAACAAACTCAATCGCTTACTTGAATTTATCAATTCGGAATACGTAGATCAAATTGATACCGATTCAATAGTCGATTTAACGGTTACAAACATACTGGCTCAACTTGACCCACATTCTGTTTATGTTCCTCCAAGTGAACAAGCTGATCTTGCTGAAAGTATGAGGGGTAGTTTTGTTGGTGTTGGGATAAATTTCTTTATGTATAATGATACGATTTCTGTAATTAATCCTATAGAAAACGGACCCTCAGAAAGAGCTGGAATTCAATCAGGAGATCGAATTTTATTTATTGACAAATTAAAAATGTTTGGAAAAAAACTCCCGTTTTATAAATTGTTCCCTAAATTTAAAGGAGAAGAAGGATCTCAAGTTGAATTAACAGTTTTTAGAAAAAAAGAAAATAAAACATTCAAGGTTAAAATTACCAGAGAGGTAATTCTATTGCATAGCATTGATGTTTCAGTGATGTTAAATTCAAACACGGGTTACATAAAAATTAATCGATTTTCAGAAACTACGTATAAAGAATTTGATAACGATTTAAAAAAATTAAAACAATCCGGTGCTAAATCAATTATTATTGATGTAAGAGAAAACGGTGGAGGATATATGGACACAGCCTCTAAAATTGCGGATGAATTTTTAAAAGATAACGAACTAATTGTTTTTACTAAAAACAAAAAAGGAGAAGTCGAGAAAACCTTTGCAACAAAGAATGGTCAATTTGAAACGGGAAAAGTTGCGGTTTTAATAGACGAAAATTCAGCCTCTGCAAGTGAAATTTTAGCTGGAGCAATTCAAGACAATGACCGTGGAATTATCGTCGGCAGACGTTCGTTTGGGAAAGGTTTAGTACAACGAGAAATGAATTTTGAAGATGGCTCTGCAGTCCGTTTGACAGTTGCAAGGTATTATACGCCTTCAGGAAGATCAATACAAAAACACTATATTAAAGGAAATGAAATAGCGTATCAAAATGATTTTAACACTCGTTTTCTTAATGGTGAATTGTATGAAAAAGACAGTATTAAAATTGCTGACACCCTAAAATTTAAATCAAGTAAGGGCAATATATTATATGGAGGAGGTGGAATTGTTCCAGACATTTTCGTGCCTTTAGAGGGAAATCGAGGAGAAGAAAGTATCGTGTATATTGTTGAACAAACTGAGATAATTGATCATTTTGTATTCGAACAACTTGATAAATCTTTCAAAGATTTTAAAAATGTAACCTATAAGATGTTTTTAGCAAAAATGGAAAATACGGAACAGTATTTCAATGCTTTTCAAAAGTATATAGAAAAAGAGGGCGTGCAATTAAATTTATCAAAGAACAAACTTTTAGTAAAACGGTATATAACAGCTGAATTTGCTAAACAACTTTATGGGAAACAAAAATATTACGAAATTATTTTAAAAGAAGACTCGATGGTTCTTGCGGTTTTAAATCAAAATAATAATTAGTTATTCGTGAAGTTATAGGATAAAATTATTTGTTTTTTATACTGTCGTGACTTTGAGTATCGATTCCATTATTCCACAAAGTCAGTAGGTCTGTAGCAACAGCAGCACCACTTCCGGCAGCTATTGTTAATTGACTTCTCCAACCTGCTAAGGTTCCAGCAACATAGATTCCTTCAGTTACTTTATGATCTGCATTTAAGAGATAAATGCGTTGTTTTTCAGCTACAGCTTTTGGATGAGGTGCTACAAATTGCATCAATCCTTCAATATCAAAAGTGTTTGAATACCCTATTGCAACTACAATAAGTTTGGTGGTATACTTTTTTTTATTGGTTATAACAGTGAAATTTGGAGATTCACCTTCTATCCGCATTACTTTTTCACCTTCAATTTGCAGAATGTGAGGATATAATACAGATAAATTCGTTAGGCTGGAAGTTAATAAATCAGCACCCAAAGTATCTGGAGGAATTCCATAGGCATTATTAAATAGGGCTTCTTGTAATGAAGAAGTTTTCTGATGTGCAATAATTCCAATTTTCTTATCTAAGACAAAAGATTTTTTGTGAGCTGAGCCTAATACTAAAGCACATGAAACACCTGCAACTCCTCCGCCAATTATTAAAACATCAAACATGAATTAATTGTCTTTGGTTTTTTCGACAATCATTTTCGACATTTTAAAAATAAGTAGGATACAAACAGCGCAAAAAGAAGCAGCAATTCCTATTAAAGCAACCATACTGTTGCCTTCAAATAAATTATCAAAATCAAGAAGAGTGATATTGAAAATGATTAATGCTAGTGCAATAACAACTAAAACAGTAGTAAAAATTTTCATAAGATTACATTAATTTGGAGTGAAAGTAATACAATGGATTTAAATGAACAAACCTTTAACGTTCGAAGCAAATAATTTAACAGCAATCGCTAAAAGTACTACGCCAAAGGTTTTTCTCACAACACCAAGTCCGGTTTTGCCTAACATTTTCTCAATTTTTGACGACGATTTCAGGACGCCATAAACAACAATGATATTGAGGATGATGGCTACTACAATGTTTTCAACGTAAAACTGTGATCGCAAAGAAAGCAAAGTGGTCATCGTTCCTGCGCCTGCAATTAGAGGGAATGCAAGCGGAACAATTGAGGCAGAACTGGCTTCTCCATCGCGATAAATTCGAATGCCGAGAATCATTTCTAGCGCTAAAAAGAACAAGACAAGTGAACCTGCTACGGCAAACGAATGCACATCGATACCAATTAATTTCAGAAACTCTTCCCCAATAAATAGAAAGACAATCATAATGATGGCAGCAGCAATAGAAGCTTTGCCTGAGTCAATATGTCCGTGCTTTGTTCTCAAATCGACTACAATTGGAATGGTTCCGACGATATCGATGACGGCGAAAAGTACCATGCCAATAGTGGCTATTTCTTTAAAGTCGAAGTTCATGTTATGAAGAATTAGGAAGCAAAAGTACCGAATTTGTTGTCTTTTATCGCTAAATTGAAGTTAATTTTGGTAATGTAATCTCTTTGATTTTTTCGAAAGTAATTTAAATCAAAATTGCACTTATCTTTGCCTCATGTTTCAACTAGGTAAAACCATCGTTTCAGAAGATATTTTAGAAAAAGAATTTGTATGCAATCTTTCCGCATGCAAAGGCGCATGTTGCGTTGATGGAGACGCAGGAGCTCCACTTTCTAAAGAAGAAACCAAAATTTTAGAAGATATCTACACTAAAGTAAAACCATTTTTACGTCCACAAGGCATAGCTGCCATAGAAGCGCAAGGAACATGGCGAAAAGGAACTGATGGCGATTTAGAAACGCCATTGGTAGACGAAAAAGATTGTGCTTACGTCATATATGATGGCAAAACCGCGCTTTGTGGTATCGAACAAGCTTATAATCAAGGTGCAGTCGATTGGAAGAAACCAGTTTCTTGTCATTTGTATCCGATTAGAGTGAAGGATTTTACTGAATTTGCTGCCGTCAATTATGACAAATGGGAAATTTGCGATGATGCCTGTTCACTTGGGAGAGAACTCGAAGTTCCAGTATATAAATTTGTAAAAGAAGCACTGATTCGACGTTTTGGTGAAGATTGGTATGCGGAGTTAGAGAAGGTCGCCCAAGAGTTAAAAACAAAATAGAAACTCCTTTTATTTGCTAAGTTAAATGTATTAGTAAATCTGTTAAAATCGTATCGTATCGATTACTCTCAAACGCTTGTAAATAGGCGTTTTTTTATTTTTATTCAATTTTAGAACATTGATTTTGAGTATTTTACAAAATATCAAAAAGTTTCTTTTCAAAAATCAATTTGTTAAAAACTATCTTCGATTGTGAATAAGTTTGGCTTTCATTTTCCGTTACAAAAGTTAATCTTTGTATCAGTCAAAAAGGACTCTCTTTTTGATACAAATTCACTCAATTTACATACAAAAGATGTCAGCGATAGAACCTATTCTACAAGAAAACAAAAACCGTTTTGTAATTTTTCCTATAAAACACCATGATATATGGGAATGGTACAAAAAAATGGAAGCTAGTTTTTGGACTGCAGAAGAAATCGACTTACACCAAGATTTATCAGATTGGAACAATAAGCTTAATGATGATGAAAGATATTTTATTAAACATATTCTCGCATTTTTTGCTGCTTCAGATGGTATCGTCAACGAAAATCTAGCAGAAAACTTTGTCAATGAAGTGCAATATGCTGAAGCTAAATTTTTCTATGGTTTTCAAATCATGATGGAAAACATTCACAGCGAAACCTATTCATTGTTGATTGATACCTATGTAAAAGATGAAGTTGAAAAAAATCAATTGTTTACTGCTCTTGAAGTGTTTCCAGCTATCAAAAAGAAAGCGGATTGGGCTTTAAAATGGATTGAATCAGATTCGTTTGCCGAAAGACTTATTGCTTTTGCAGCGGTAGAAGGTATTTTCTTCTCAGGAGCATTTTGTTCTATTTTTTGGTTAAAAAAACGTGGATTAATGCCAGGACTAACTTTCTCTAACGAATTGATTTCTCGTGATGAGGGCGTTCATTGCGATTTTGCAGTGCATTTACACAACCACCATTTGGTGCATAAAGTTCCTAAGAAAAGAATTAAAGAAATAATTGTAGATGCTTTAAATATTGAAAGAGAATTTATAACCGAATCGCTTCCGGCTAGTTTAATAGGGATGAATGCGAATTTGATGACACAATATTTAGAATTTGTAGCCGACCGATTGTTAGTAGAATTAGGTTGTGCCAGAGAATATAACGCAACGAATCCGTTTGATTTTATGGACATGATTTCGCTTCAAGGGAAAACCAATTTCTTCGAAAAAAGAGTGGCTGAATATCAAAAAGCAGGAGTGATGAACACGGATTCTGAATCTCAAAAAATATCTTTCGACGCCGATTTTTAAATACATGCCTTTATTACCGGATAACTCTAGCCCCGATGGCAGTGACATCCTTTTGTGCCGTTGTTTACTTCGTCAGTTCACCTGACGACTCGGGAGGCACAAAAGATAGAACGAACGCGGGATTAGCTTCCAAAAACGAAAACACAAATAATCAAGAATAGAAAAGGGATTTTCTGTTTCTTACAAACAAAAGAGCACTATGTATGTAGTTAAAAGAGATGGCCACAAAGAGCCAGTAATGTTCGACAAGATTACGGACAGAATAAAAAAACTTTGCTACGGTTTAAACGACTTAGTCGATGCCGTAAAAGTAACCATGCGCGTTATAGAGGGATTGTATGACGGCGTGTCTACTTCAGAATTAGATAATTTAGCAGCAGAAACCGCCGCATCGATGACCATTGCGCATCCAGATTATGCACAATTGGCAGCACGTATCGCGATTTCTAATTTGCACAAAAATACAACCAAATCTTTTTCGGAAACCATGAATGAAATGTATCATTATGTGAATCCGAGAACCAATCTAAAAGCGCCATTACTTTCGGAAGAAGTGCATGATGTGATTCAAAAGAACGCAGAGTTTTTAGATTCTCACATTATATACAACCGTGATTTCAATTACGATTACTTTGGTTTTAAAACCTTAGAACGTTCCTATTTGCTGAAAATAAACGGTAAAATTGTAGAACGTCCGCAACATATGTTGATGCGTGTTTCGGTTGGTATTCATTTAAATGATTTGGATGCAGTAATTGAAACCTACGACTTAATGTCGAAAAAATTCTTTACGCATGCAACCCCAACTTTATTCAATGCTGGAACTCCAAAACCACAAATGTCATCGTGTTTCTTATTGTCGATGCAGGACGATAGCATTGACGGAATTTATGATACGTTAAAAAACACCGCTAAAATCTCACAATCGGCAGGTGGAATCGGTTTGTCAATTCACAATGTTAGAGCAACAGGTTCTTATATACGTGGGACTAACGGAACCTCTAACGGGATTGTACCTATGTTACGTGTTTTTAACGACACCGCACGTTACGTAGATCAAGGCGGTGGGAAACGCAAAGGAAGTTTTGCGATTTACTTAGAAACTTGGCATGCGGATATTTTCGAATTTTTAGATTTGAAAAAGAATACAGGTAAAGAGGAAATGCGTGCGAGAGATTTATTTTTCGCAATGTGGACGTCCGATTTATTTATGAAACGCGTTCAAGAAGATAGTACTTGGACTTTGATGTGTCCGAACGAATGTCCAGGATTGTATGATGTATATGGAGATGAATTTGAAGCACTATATATTTCCTACGAAGAAAGAGGCAAAGGAAGAAAAACCATCAAAGCTCGTGAGTTGTGGGAAAAAATTCTAGAATCTCAAATCGAAACGGGTACGCCTTACATGCTTTATAAAGATGCCGCAAACCGTAAATCAAATCAGAAAAATTTAGGGACAATTCGATCTTCGAATTTGTGTACAGAAATCA
>CANHMG010000057.1 GCA_947461795.1 Flavobacteriaceae bacterium
AGGAGTTTCCTTTGGAGAAGGTATAGATTTCAGTAAAGATTTTAAAATTGTAAACTCACAACGTATTAATGGCGCTATCGATCAAGCCGAATAAATTATACTATGAATTATTTAAAATACACTCAATACGTTTACTTAGTTTTTAGTGGTTTTTTCATTTATGACGGATTCACAAAAGTCAATACTGATCAATCTCCGTGGTTGTCTTTTATTATTGCAGCGGTTGCTATCTTCATGTTCTTTTTTAGAAGAAGTTTTGCCAAAAAATTCGAAAACAGAGATAAGAACTCCTAGATCATGGAAATTAGTATTATCATTTTATGCCTAATACTAGCGGCTCTTTTTTCAGGAATGGAAATCGCATTTGTTTCTTCCAATAAGATTTATCTTGAAATTGAAAAGAAACAACAGAATTTCCTTTCAAAAATTCTCACCAAACTTACCGAAAAACCTTCCAAGTTTATAGCCTCGATGCTTATTGGGAATACTATTGTATTGGTAGTCTATGGGTTCTTTATGGGTGAATTGTTGATGAATTGGATTACCAAAATGGGATTTAATTTCACGAATCTTTCCAATGTACTTATTCAAACTACGCTTTCTACTTTTGTTGTTTTAATTACAAGTGAATTTATTCCAAAAGTTTTTTTTCAAATTTATGCCAATACATTTATCAAATTTTTTGCCCTTCCGGCGTATTTTTTTTATCTACTCTTTTATTTTATTTCAACCTTTATTCTTTGGATATCCGATTTTGTTTTGAGAAGATTTTTTAAAACAGAAGGAGATCAAATTCCGTTATTTTTTAGCAAAATTGAACTCGGAAATTATATTACCGAACAAATGAGTAGTGTGGAAGACCATGAAAATATGGATTCTGAAATACAAATCTTTCAAAATGCATTAGAGTTCTCCGGCGTGAAAGCACGTGACATCATGACTCCAAGAACAGAAATATCTGCAGTAGAAATTCATGATTCTGTGACGGATTTAAAAAATAGATTTATAGAAACTGGCTATTCGAAGATATTAGTTTATCAAAATTCGTTAGATGACATATTAGGTTATGTGCACTCGTTCGAACTTTTTAAAAAACCTAAAAGCATCAAATCGGTACTTATTTCAATCGAATTTGTACCCGAAACAATTTATATTAAAGATGTTTTGGAACTTTTAACAAAGAAAAGAAAAAGCATCGCCATTGTTTTGGATGAATATGGAGGAACTTCAGGAATGATTACCATTGAAGATATCGTAGAAGAACTTTTTGGTGAAATTGAAGACGAACATGATTCTATAGAAGAATTAATTGAAAAAAGATTGGAAGAAGAGGTCTATTTATTTTCTGCTAGATTGGATGTTGAATATTTAAATCAAACCTATAAACTTCAAATTCCAGAAAGCGATTCTTATGGAACTTTAGGCGGATATATTGTCAATTATACGAAAGAAATCCCATTAAAAGGAGATCAAATTACTATTGATAAAATTCGATTTACCATCGAAGAAGCTACAAATAATAAAATAGAATTGGTGAAAATGAATTTACAAGAATAAAAAAATTAAAAAAAAACAAAAAATCTTTCAAAATATAACTTTACAACTATGGTTATTAAATAGATAATTGTATTTTCGCAAACTGAATTAAAAATTAACACTATACAAAATGGCAGTTTTACAAAAAATTAGACAACGTTCATTACTTTTAATACTCGTTATTGGCTTTTCCTTACTAGCATTTATCGTTCAAGATTTATATAGAAAAGGTGGATTTAATGAAACTTCAAAGTACGTTGGAACCGTAAACGATAAAGACATCTCATTTGAAGATTTCCGACTTAAAGTAAGTAACCTTGAAAAAAGTGGGCAACAAGGAATGACCTCGACACAAGCAGTAAATCGTGTTTGGGATCAAGAAGTCTCAATCGCATTATTAACTGCTGAATTTGACAAATTAGGAATTCACACGAGTGAAAAACATATTTTAGAAATATTCAAAAACGACCAAAGTATTGGTCAAAATCAAATGTTTCAAACCAATGGGGTTTTTGACTTGGCTAAATTTAAAGAGTATTTTAAATCGAATCCTGAACAAGCTCAGTTTTTAAAAGACAAAGAAAAAGATGCTGATTTGAATGCAAAATATCAAATCTATAATTCTTTGGTAAAAGCTGGAATGTATACTACAGAAAGTGAAGGAAAATTGAAATACGAAATGGAAGCTAACAAAGTCAATTTTGATTATGTAGCTGTATTGTTTTCTTCAATTAAAGATACGGATATCAAAATCTCAGACGCTGAGATTACTGAATATATGAAGAAAAACGAGAAAAAATACAAAGCGGAAGAATCTCGTGAAGTAGAATATGTGATGATTGAAGATAAAGCCTCTCCAGAAGATGAAAATGAAGTAAAAACTACAATCAATGCATTATTAAATCAACGTGTAGTTTACAATCAAGCTACTAGTGTGAATGATACTTTACCTGGTTTTAAAGGAGCTGCAAATACCATCGAGTTTGTAAACGAAAACTCAGATGTTCCTTACGATTCAACCTATGTAGCTAAAAAAGATTTGCCTGCTGAATTTGCAGAACAATTATTTAACTTACCACAAGGAGAAGTTTTCGGACCTTATATGAAAGGGAATCTTTATTGCATCTCTAAATTAATCGGAAGAAAAGCGGGTGCAAATGCTAAAGCGAGTCACATTTTGATTAGTTATGAAGGGACACAAGTGCCCAACAAAAAAGAAAAAAGAACCAAAGAACAAGCTAAAGCTAAAGCGGAACTATTATTAACACAAGCGTTAGCCAATCCTTCTTCTTTCTTTATTTTGGCAATGACTAATTCGGATGATTCTTCTGCGCAACAAGGTGGAGATTTAGGCTATTTTGGACCTAATCAAATGGTAAAACCTTTTAATGATTTTGTTTTTAACAACCCAGTTGGAAAAATTGGATTAGTTGAAACAGATTTCGGATACCATATCATTAACGTTACTGATAAACAAGATGCAATTCGTTTAGCGACTATTGGTCAAAAAATCGAACCATCAGAAGCTACAACTGATAAATTGTATACTAAAGCTGTAAAATTCGAAATGGATGCTAATGACAAAGATTTTGAAAAAGTAGCCAAAGAAGCTAAACTAACTGTAAACCCATCGGTTAAAGTAAAAATAATGGATGAACAATTTGGTGCTGCTGGAAATCAAAGACAAATTATTCGTTGGGCATTTGATTCTAAAACGAATACAGGTGATGTAAAACGTTTTGAAGTGGTAAATGTTGGAAATGTAATCGCAAAATTGAAGAAAGTAAATGAAAAAGGCTTGATGACAATTGAAGAGGCAAAACCAATGGTGGAACCCATATTAAAAAACAAGAAAAAAGCCGAAAAAATCACGGCTAAAATGAAAGGTTCTTCATTGCAAGCAATGGCTACAGCTTCTGGAGTAGCGGTTCAACAAGCTGTAGATCTTACAGTTGAAAATGCTAATATCCCTAATGCTGGTTTTGAAAGAAAAGTTGTTGGTACAGCTTTCGCAATTGGATTGAATAAAATATCTGCTCCAATTGAAGGTACTGCTGGAGTTTATGTTGTAAAACCAACTTTAATTACAAAAGCACCTGTTTTGAAAGATCATAAAGAATATGTTGCTAAAGTAAAAGCACAAGTTGCAGGTTATACAGGAAGAGTTATACCAGCATTAAAAGAAGAAGCGGATATTGAAGACAATAGAGCAAAATTCAATTACTAAAATTGAATCAAAAGATAAAAAAACCCGATTTGAAAAAATCGGGTTTTTTTATAAAATCATTTCTGAGTAGGGTAGAATGGTTTCAAATCCTTTTTCTCTAAAATACCCCGTTGGATTTTCTCGAGATATAACCAAAACAAAATCTCCTCCCCATGCTCCAAGACTTTTAATAGTTCCTTTAAAATCTGAAAATAAAGCGTTTTGGATGGTAGGCAATTCTAAAATGGAACTCATTTCAATTTCGTGTTTCAGGAGTAATAAACTAAAATTTTCAAAATCGTTACTAAGTAAAATTGCATTGGTAATCTCATCAAATAATGGAATGCTATTTTCTAGGGTATTAGATTTAGAATAATACGAAGCAATGGCAGCTTTACTATTTTGTTTTTGATTGAGATACACAAAATACAAATTCGAGCTACATATTGGTTTAAAGGAGATTTTCTCTACTTCTGGTTTACCATTTATTAATTGATACAATATTGGTGAATTATTCTGAGCGCAAGCAATATCATAACCACTGCCGCCAAAACTGTTTTTAAGCAATATATAAGCATCAATTTGCAACCATTGGGCAATATTATTAATGAGCGTAGAAGAAGTGCCTAGTCCCCAAAATTTTGGAAAAGTAAGTTGGGTCGTAATTGTATAGCCTAAGGAATTCTCTAAAAAAATCGGATTCAAAAGAAAAGCTTCGTGTAGTATTGTAATTAAGGTGTTTTTTATCGGTTGATTTACAAAAATCGTTTTACTCTTAATTTCAGAGAATGTAAACGTGTCTTCAAACCAAAAACTGTTGTCATAATCATAACTTGTCCATTGAATTTCTTGATTCGCTCCTTTATCAATGGTTAGATTTTGCCCGAATTTAGTAGGTAGAGCCAATGCTTTAGCGCCATCTAAAACGACATATTCGCTAGTGATTAATAATTTTCCGTTGCTGTAGAATGTTTTTTTCATTTGGCTTCAAAGATGCTAAGGTGCAAAGTTTAGATGTATGTTATTCTAGAATCGATAGTGTTTTAGCCCTGATGGCAGCGATATCCTTTTGTTCTGTTGTTCAGAACGAAAGATTTAGCGAACAGCAGGATTAGCTTCTATAGATTCCTCCTTAAATTCTCAATAAATGTAACCACTGCAGCATGAGAAACAACGTTTTCTTTGAAATGATTTTTAATCAAAACACGTTCATTTGCTGCGGCATCAAATTGATTTAAAATGTTGTTCAAATGCATTTTCATATGTCCGTCTTGAATTCCAGTAGTGGTTAATGATCGTAAGGCTGCGAAATTTTGAGCTAACCCCGCAACAGCAACTAACTGCATTAATTCTTGCGCACTAGGTTTCTCTAACATTTCTAAAGAAAACTTTACCAAGGGATGTAAAGACGTTAAGCCTCCAACAGTTCCTAAAGCCAAAGGGACTTCTAACCAAAAAGTAAAAATTCCGTTTTCTATTTTTGCATGTGATAAACTACGGTATTGCCCGTCTTTGGAAGCATAAGCATGAATCCCAGCTTCAACCGCCCGAAAATCATTTCCAGTAGCTAAAACAACAGCGTCAATTCCGTTCATGATACCTTTGTTATGGGTTACTGCGCGGAAAGGTTCAATTTCTGCGATTTGAATTGCTCGAAGTATTTTCTCTGCAAATTCATGTGGATTTTCTATTTTTTTGTCAGCCAAGTCTTCAATAGGGCACGAAACTTCAGCACGAACGATACAATTAGGAACGTAATTCGACAAGATACTCATGACGACTTCGATGTTTTTTTCCGATTCAGAAAATGCATCAAAGGAAAGCGCTTCTTCTTTTAATGTTTTTGCAAATTGTTCTAAACAGGAATTGATAAAATTGGCACCCATCGAATCTTTTGTATCAAAAGTAGCATGCAATTGAAAATAACCGGAAAGTTTTTGAGTTTGATTCCGTAGCTCAATATTTAAAATTCCACCGCCGCGTTTCTGCATATTTTTGGTAATGCTTTCTGTATCAGAATGTAATTTAGGTTTGATTTGTTGGAAAAAATTCTCTAATTTTTTTACCTCTCCAAAATACATAAAATGCACTTGACCAATCTTTTCAGTATTGAGAACAGTGGCTTTAAATCCACCGCGAGTTGACCAATATTTTGCTGATTTTGAGGCAGCAGCCACCACAGAACTTTCTTCGATTGCCATCGGAATTGTATAGTTTCTCCCATTGATCATAAAATTAGGAGCAACACCTAAAGGCAAATAAAAATTGGTAATGGTATTTTCAATAAAATCATCGTGCAATTTTTGAATAGACTCATCGGAGTTCCAATAGTTTTTGAGAAGTGCAATAGCTTCCGAAGGAGTTGAAAAGTACTCGTTCGCAATCCAATTGATTTTATCTTCTTTTGATAATTTTGAAAATCCTGTGATGGCGTTATTCATGCGCGTTATATTTATTTAAATTGGATGTAAAGATACAGTTTAGATAAATTATTTGCTATAAAGTTTTAGTAATTGAATTCTAAAAATGTTACTACTAATTTGCATTTAACACAAAAATATGCCGTTAATTGTATTTTTTTCACTAAAATTGACAGTTCTAATTTTTTATATAAATATGAAATCGAATCAACTTCTTACAATTTTCTTATTCCTCTGCCTTTCAGCAGTTGCCCAACAAAAAATCACAGTGGAAGATATTTATTCTGGTGCCTTTCGAGCCAAAGGAATGGATGAATTGCAATCGCTAAAAAATACGAATCAATATACAGTTCTTAATTTTGACCGAGCGACTCGTTCGATGCAAATTGATTTGTATGATTTTGCAACATTAAATAAAGTAGCCACTCTTTTAGATTCAAAAACCCATAAAGAATTGGCTGACGGAATTGATAGTTATAGTTTTAGTTCGGACGAAAAAATGATTTTAATCGCTACTAATTCCAATCAAATCTTCCGTCATTCGTTTACTGCGGATTATTTTTTATACAATACGCTTACTAAAGAATTGACGAAGTTGTTTGATGTACAAGTGCAAGAGCCGACTTTGTCACCAGATGGGAAAAAGATTGCCTATGCCAAAGAAAACAACTTGTTTGTCTTCGATATCGCAACTAAAAAATCAATTCAAATCACAACAGATGGAAAGAAAAATGCCATAATCAACGGAATTACGGATTGGGTATATGAAGAAGAATTCGCTTTTGTAAGAGCTTTTGATTGGAGTTCAGACAGTAAAAAAATTGCGTTTATTCGTTTTGATGAAAGCCAAGTTCCTGAGTTTTCGATGTCTGTTTTTCATAAAGATTTGTATCCAAAAGTTGAGACTTTCAAATATCCGAAGGCAGGAGAGAAAAATTCTGTTGTTTCCTTACATATTTATGAGGTGAATTCAGCTTCAAAAAAAGACATCAATCTGAGCAATTATTCTGATTTTTATATCGCTCGAATGAAATGGACCAATGATGCCAATGTTTTATGTGCTCAAGTATTGAATCGTCACCAAGACAATTTAGATCTTTTGTTTATTGATGGAAATTCAGGCGCTACCAAAGTTGTTTTGAATGAAAAAGACAAAGCGTATATTGATGTTACGGACAACTTAACCTTTTTAAAAGACAATAGTTTTATTTGGACAAGTGAAAAAGACAGTTTTAATCATATCTATTTGTATGACAATACTGGCAAATTGAAAAATCAAGTGACGAAAGGCAATTGGGAAGTGACCAATTATTATGGTTACGACGAAAAAAACAAAACTGTTTTCTATCAATCTGTTGAAAATGGATCCATCAATAGAGATGTGTATCGAATCAGTATTGATGGAAAAAACAAAATAAGATTAACATCACAAACCGGAACTAATACGGCAACTTTTAGTCCTAATTTCCAGTTTTTTATTAATACTTATTCTAGTGCTTCTCATCCAACAGTTTATACTTTGAATGATTCGAAATCTGGAAAATCTATAAAAAGCATAGAGGATAATGCAGCTTTAGTGACAAAATTAAAAGCGTATAGTTTGCCAACCAAAGAATTCTTCGTATTAAAAACGAGTAAAGGCAACGAATTAAACGCATGGATTTTGAAGCCAAGTAATTTTGATGCTTCTAAAAAATATCCAGTTTTAATGTATCAATATTCTGGACCTGGTTCACAACAAGTGAATAACGAATGGAATAGTGCCGATGACTATTGGTTTTCGATGCTTACCCAACAAGGGTATATTGTAGCTTGTGTTGACGGAAGAGGAACTGGATTTAAAGGAGCTGCTTTCAAAAAATGCACTCAAAAAGAATTGGGTAAATTGGAGGTTGAAGATCAAATAGACGCCGCAAAAGTATTGGGAAGTTATTCTTATGTTGATGCTTCACGAATTGGAATTTGGGGATGGAGTTATGGTGGTTTTATGGCTTCGAATTGTATCATGAAAGGAGCTGATGTTTTTAAAACGGCTGTTGCAGTTGCGCCAGTTACGAATTGGCGTTTTTATGACAGTATTTATACCGAACGATACATGCAAACTCCACAAGAAAACGCTAGTGGTTATGATGAAAATTCACCCATAAATCATGTGGATAAATTGAAAGGAAAGTTTCTTTTAATTCACGGATCTGGAGATGATAATGTGCATGTTCAAAACTCAATGCAAATGATGGAAGCTTTGATACAAGCCAATAAACAATTCGATTCTCAAATATATCCGGATAATAACCATGGAATTTACGGAGGGAAAACTCGTATTCAATTGTTTAATAAAATCACAAATTTTATCAAAGAAAATTTATAATTAATGCTAACTAAAACTAAATAAAATGACAGAAACTCAAGTAAAAACAGGACATCCAAAAGGACTTTATTTTTTATTCTTCACCGAAATGTGGGAACGATTTAGTTATTATGGTATGAGAGCCATCTTTATCTTATTTATGACTAAAATACTATTAATGAAAGATGCTGATGCGTCTCAAATTTATGGTAGTTATACTGGATTGGTTTATTTAACACCACTTTTAGGAGGGTATTTGTGTGATAAATATTTAGGTAATAGAAGAAGTATTATTATCGGTGGTCTTTTGATGGCAATTGGGCAGTTTTGTATGTTCTTGAGTGCTTCAGCAGGAGCTGATGGTGGAATTTCGATCATGTGGGCTGGATTGACAGCTATTATTATTGGAAATGGGTTTTTCAAACCAAATATTTCTACCATGGTTGGACAATTGTATCCTGCCAATGACCGAAGAATTGATAGTGCTTTTACGATATTTTACATGGGAATTAACTTAGGGGCTTTCTTTTCCCCTTTAGTTTGTGGATCTATGGATTTCAAATGGGGATTCTTAGCGGCTTGTGTAGGAATGCTTATCGGATTATTAACGTTTGTTTTGTATCAAAAGAAATACTTGATATCTGAAGAAGGAAAAGAAATTGGGTTGGTAGTAAAAAAGTTAGACCCCAAAAGCATAGTAACCATTGTTGGTTCAATAGCAATCATATTTTTTATGTTGAATTTCAAACAGATGTTTAAAAGTGATATCGATATTATTAGCTACTTTATCTATGGAGCGATGGTATTAATGCCAATCTTAATTTTTAGCGATAAAAGTTTAACAAAAATTGAAACGCAGCGAATTCTTGTCATTTTTATTTTGGTGTTTTTTGTGATTTTCTTTTGGGGAGCTTTTGAACAAGCTGGTGCATCCTTAACTTTATTTGCGGATAGACAAACAGAAAGAACTTTATTTGGATGGGAAATGCCAGCGTCGTATTTCCAATCTGTAAATCCTTTAGCGGTTATTGCGTTAGCACCAATATTTACGATAATTTGGGGATTCTTATACATTAGAAAATTGGAGCCTTCTTCACCTAAAAAAATGGCGATTGGTTTGGCTTTAGTTGCTTTAGGCTACGTTGTTATTGCAATTGCAGTAAAAGGGCTTGGTGTTGAAGATAAAGTATCTATGTGGTGGTTGATTGGATTGTATATTATCCATACGATGGGAGAATTATGTTTGTCACCAATCGGATTGTCGATGGTTTCTAAGCTAGCGCCATTACGTTTGTCATCATTGATGATGGGAACTTGGTTTTTAGGAAATGCAGCAGCGAATAAATTTGCAGGAACCTTAAGCGCTTTAATTCCACCAACTGCTGGAGCAGAAGCAACAACAGGACCTATTGTTAATCCTTCCTTTTTAGGTTTTGAAATCACCAACTTATATGAGTTTTTTATGTTGTTTATCATCATGACTGGGGCTGCAGCTGCAATACTTTTTGTGTTGAGTTCATGGTTGCAAAAAATGATGCATAATGATCATGTGGAAGGAATTGATTTATCTATTGAAAATAGATAATTAAACTTCTGATTTATGTGGAATAAACACCCTAAAGCATTACCGTACTTATTTTTATCCGAAATGTGGGAGCGTTTCGGATATTATTTAATGATTGGAATCTTTACTTTATATCTCAAAGATGTAGAAGCGGGATTTGCAATGACTGAGAAAGAGGCTTCCGACTTGTACGGTACTTTTATCGCATTGGTTTTCTTAACTCCTTTTATCGGAGGTTTGGTCGCAGATCGGTATTTAGGTTATCGAACATCCATTATTATTGGTGGACTATTGATGGGCATTGGATACTTTATGATGGGTATTCACAATATCACGATTCTTTATATTGCCATGACCTTTGTGATTGTTGGGAATGGTTTTTTTAAGCCCAATATTTCTACTTTACTAGGAAACTTCTATTCCAAAGAAGAATACAAAGACAAAAAGGATGAAGGCTACAATATTTTCTACATGGGAATTAACATTGGCGCTTTTATTTGTAATTTCTTCGGTGCCGCTTTGCAGATTCTCTTAGGTTGGCAATATGCTTTTATGGCAGCAGGTGTAGGAATGTTTGTAGGTGTTTTGGTTTTTATTTTAGGGGCCAAACATTACACAGGCTACGATCAGAAAAAAGGAACGCAAGAAGGCGATATGCCTTTTTATAAAATTGTACTTTTTATATTGCTGCCATCAGTCGTTTTTGGAATTATTGGATGGATACTTAAAGGTGTTACATCAGACGCCAATCCAGATAGTTATATCTTCGGTTCGGATAGTACCGATGCCTTTATTTTTGCTTGTATACCAGTTATTTTCTTTTATGCTAGCTTGTATTTTAAAGCCAAACCCAATGAAAAAAGACCTATTGGTGCTTTATTGTCGATTTTTGCTGTGGTAATTTTGTTTTGGGCAGTTTTCAAATTGAACGGTTCAGCGCTCAATACTTGGGCGGATCGTTATACAGATAGAGAAATAACAGGAACTACAAAAGCCGTTTTCAACGGTTTAAAATTATCGAAAGAGATCGATTATAAAAAAGACTCTGTCGAATTATATGATGCAAGTTTTAGACTTCAAAAAGAAAATGGAGTAGTCAAAAAAGTGGTTGATTATCCCGTTTATTTCCGAAATGTTGCGAAAGATAAGTTGCCAGAAGAAAATTCGAAGGTGAGTTTATGGGCGACTAACTTAAGTCAATCCATCAATCCAGGTTGGGTGATTATTCTTACACCATTGGTCGTTGCGTTTTTTACTTTTTTAAGAAGTAGAAAAAAAGAACCTTCCACACCAACAAAAATAGCTTTTGGTTTATTAATCTCGGCTTTATCAGTATTAGTAATGGTTGCTGCAGTAAAAATGGGGGGGAATGGTTCCGAAAAAGTGAGTGTTTGGTGGCTTGTTGCCAATTACGGAATCATTACAATTGGAGAACTATTTCTCAGCCCTATGGGATTGTCAGTAGTTTCGAAATTAAGTCCAACCAATATTACTTCTTTGATGATGGGTGGTTGGTTTTTATCGACTTCCATTGGAAATAAATTGAGTGGAGTGTTGGCAAGCCTGTGGGATACTTACGAAGACAAAACGGATTTCTTTTGGATTAATTTTTCACTATTATTATTTGCAACGACATTGATGTTTATATTACTCAAACAACTCAATAAAGTCATGCAAGAAAAAGGCATCAAATAAAATACAATATGGAACAAAATATTACTTTAGATCAGATTCAAAATTTCGAAGGAAAATATCCAAAACAACTTTGGTATTTGTTTTTAGTAGAAATGTGGGAACGTTTTTGTTTCTATGGAATGCGAGGTGTTTTAACTATTTTCATGGCAGATCAAGTATTGGGGTTGTCCTTGTCGGATAAAGAAGCCAATCTAAAATACGGTGCCATTCAGGCTTTTGTTTATGCTTTCACATTCATTGGTGGAATTTTTGCCGACAAAATTTTAGGTTTCAAAAAATCACTTGTTTTTGGTGGAATTGTGATGATAGCGGGAAACCTTTTAATTGCTTTTTCTCCGCAAGAGATGTTCTATCTTGGAATTACGTTGTCGATTGTAGGAACAGGTTTCTTTAAACCGAATATTTCATCGATGGTCGGTGAACTTTACAAAGAAGGCGATAGTAGAAGAGATGCGGGTTTTGGGTTATTCTATTCTGGGATTAATATTGGAGCATTATTAGGTGGTGCCATTTGTGTTTATTTCGGAACTAGTAAAGATTATGGATGGAGTTATTCCTTTTTATCTGCAGCTGTTGTAATGTTTATTGGTTTAATAACATTCATGCTTACTAAGAAATCATTAGGGCCAATTGGAGATTCTCCTTTATTGGAATTGCCAAAATCAAAAAGAAACACAAAGGAAATTGCGGTTTATATTGGTTCTCTAGTAAGTATTCCTTTGATTTTTATGATGATAAAAAATACGGATTATACGGATTATTTCATGTATACAATCGGACCATTGGCTATTTTCTATTTCTTATTCGAAACCTATAAGGAAAAAGAAATTAAGGCACAAAAAAAACTACTCGCGGCGTTTATTTTTATTATTTTTTCGATTATTTTTTGGGCATTTTTTGAACAAAGTGGCGGTTCTTTAGCTCTTTTTGCTCAAGACAATTTGCACCCAAAACTGTTGTTTTTTGAAATCAATCCGAATATCGTAAACAACACAGCCAATTCATTGTTTGTCATTGTTTTTAGTCCAATTCTTGGATTACTTTGGTTGGGTATGGCAAAAAGAAAAATAGAACCTAATACGGTTGTCAAATTTGGATTAGGATTTTTGTTTTTAGCAGCTGCATTTTATGTCTTTTATTACACAAAATTCTTTGCAGATGCGCAAGGATTAACCTCGCTAAATATATTCACATTAGCCTACTTGGTTATCACTTTTGGTGAACTTTGTCTTTCTCCAATTGGATTGTCAATCATGACTAAATTATCCCCGAAACGTCTTTCGGGAATGATGATGGGAATGTGGTTCCTAGCCAGTGCTTACGGACAATATGCTGCAGGTTTATTAGGTGCTGGAATGTCATCGCCAGATGAAAATGCATCTTTACTTACAAAACTTCAAAGCTATACGGATGGGTATTATCAGTTGGCAATTTATGCTTTAATTTCAGGTGTAGTCTTAATTGTATTTACCCCATTAATTAAAAAACTAATGCAAGAAGTAAAATAATTTTAGTAACTTCGGCATTGTTTTTGTCAAAAGAGAAAACCTAAAAAAAAAAATATGAAAAAAATAGCAATTATAGCTTTACTGATTCTAGGTTCAATAACAGTTAAAGCTCAAGAATTAAAATGGGAAACTAACATGGAGGTGGCTTCGCAAATAGCGATGAAAACTAAGAAGCCGTTATTGATGTTTTTCACAGGAAGTGACTGGTGTGGATGGTGTATTCGTTTGCAAAATGAAGTTTTAAAAAAACCAGAATTTGCGGCTTGGGCAAAAGAAAATGTAGTTTTAGTGGAGTTAGATTATCCTAGAAGAACACCACAATTACCAGAAATTCAAAAGCAAAACATGGAATTGCAACAAATTTTTGCTATTCAAGGTTATCCTACAATTTGGTTGGCTAACGCAACAAAAAAAGATGGTAAAACCAATTTAGAAAAATTAGGAAGTACGGGATATGTAGCTGGTGGACCAGAAAAATGGTTGGAAACTGCAAACCAAATTTTAAAGAAAAAGTAAATTATTTTTCCAATTTATAGAATCCCTTTTCATACGTATTATGAAAAGGGATTTTTTCTTTTATACAGGTTGATTTCCACAAAGCCGAATAGGATTTGTAATTGCTTGCATCTGCAATTACAAGTTTGGGTTTGCAGGTTTTAAAGACTCGATTTAAATTTATTCGTGGCGATTGTCTCAATAACATGATGTCTGGCTGTACATTTCTGGGATACATTCCCAAACTATCGATGATTACTATTTTTTTATTGAAAACAAACATCAACTTTGGAATTTTTTTCTCGTTTATAACTTTTGAAAAGTTGGCGACTAAATAAGGTTCAATTGGATTGTTTTTTATTGAATTATTATCTTTAAATAAGTTTACTTTATTCCCATTTCTTTCTGCAATTAATGTGGTTTTCTTTACATTAAAAACAATCCATTCTTTTTGAGATTGTATCTCCCAACGAGAGTAAAAATAACAGGATTGCAAGAGTATTATTGTAAGAAAAACAAAAACGAATCTCTTGAAAACAGGCTTCGAAAAACATAATACGAATGCAATTAAAACCAAATACAAAGTAAAAACCATCCATGCATTTAAAGGTATACCCGTAAATACGAATTGATCGAATGATGCCACTTTATTGATAATTAAATTTAAAACAGCTATTAATTTTTCGACTGTATTCACTAGGAATAAAGGTGATATGTCAAATAATGAAAAAGCCATTAATACTAATCCTAATGCCATAATGCCGTTCAAAAATGGAATTACAATTAAGTTGGTTACGAAAAACAATCCAGGAAATTGATGGAAATAATAGATACTTAAAGGCAAAGTTCCTAATTGAGCCGCAAACGAAACCGTCAAGATATTCCAAAAATAGCCCGTGATTTTATTTTCAGGTTGCCAAATAGAAAGAAATAATGGTTGCAGCCATAGAATAAAAAACAAAGCGAGATAACTTAGCTGAAATCCAACATCAAAAAGGAAAGAAGGTTCGAAAAGTAAAATCAATAAAAGTGAAACGAATAGGGTATGAAAAGCGTTTGTTTTTCTTTTCAAATTCATTCCAATTGCTATAAATGAAAACATTGTTACCGAACGGATTACTGATGGAGAAAGCCCTGCAATAAAAGCAAAACCCCATAGGGAAATTAGTATAATTGCTAATTTGAAATAATTACTCCATTTTGTTTTAGGCAAGAGTTTTAATAGAAACCCAATAAAAAGCACAATAAAGCCAACGTGCAGACCAGAAACGGATAATATATGAATCGCTCCAGCCATTTGATAATCGTAAACAATATCTTGAGAAATATCTTGTTGTTGCCCTAGTATCAGCGCTGCTAGAACGTTTAATTCGGTCGATCTAAAATGAGCTTTTTGTAAGTTTTTGAGCAGTTTTGATCGTAACACATCCGAATAATAAAAGGCATCTTTTATCAAATCTTTATGCATTTGAATCGTTGCTCCATCAAGATAACATTGCGTTACAATAGACTTCGTTGTTAAATACTTTCCATAATCAAATTGATTTGGATTGAGTGGAGGTTGGTGTCGAATTAATGTAGTCAATATTTTGAATTGCGTTCCAATTCTAATATCATTTTGAAAGGATTTCCTATTAAAATTGAGTAGAATTTTTCCGGAACAATCCTTAGTATCTATTCTTTTTACAATAGCTATATACCGCTGAGAGAAGGAAGTTGTTTTTAATTTTTCTCTTACAACAACTTCTATTTCATGAGGTTGTTCAAAGGATTGAATGTGATAAATATAGTTGCCTTTTTGATTCCAACCCGAGTGAATGATTAAAGAAAAAATACCTATACTAAAGGATAAAAAATAGGTTGAAAATCCAAATAAATTATTTTGAGTGAATTGTTTTTGAGCCCAAAAATAGATACAACAAAAAAGAATAAAGGAAATGGCAATAAGAAGCGTAGCCCATATAGATTCTATTTTGACAAAATTTGCAAATAGAATTCCAAAAATAAAGGCAATCGTAACTCGGCTTATAGGAAATTGAATGGCGTTCACGCCTCTAAAGTATTCAATTGTAACGAATAAGCCAAATAAATTATTCTAAAATTCGATTGGCTTGTGCAAAATTTCTACCGTAATAGGGTTCTTTTGTGGTTGAAATAATTACCCCTTTTTGTGTGGAAGAATGTATAAATTTGATTTCATCATCACTAATTTCAGTAACCATA
>CANHMG010000058.1 GCA_947461795.1 Flavobacteriaceae bacterium
TCCGGGGTGACACAAAAATCGAGCTTTACGTCGTTTTCAAAAACATCATCAATTTCATTTTCAGCTTCAAAGAAAGACACTCCAATTTTGATAGTTTCCGTTCGACATTCGCCTAGAAAAGCATCATAAAATCCTTTGCCATAACCCACGCGATTTCCCTTACTATCAAAGGCTAAAAGCGGAACAAAAACAACATCAATTTTAGAAACAGGAACTTCCAATCCGTCAATAGGCTCCGGAATGTTATACTTGTTTTTCTTAAATTTAGTGTTGTCTGTCAACAAATAATGCGTCATTTTTAAAGTGTCAAAATTGCTTTTAGAAACTACGATTTCTTTGTCTTTTCCAGAAAGAATATGGAGAATAAATTCGGTATCTACTTCCTTATTTTCGAAGATAGGTAAAAAAACATGAAAATAGGTTTTCTCCCAAATAGGAAGTTGCAGTAAATGATTTGCAATTGCAATGCTCTTATTTTCTATTGAATTTGCATCAAGTTGCTTTCGAAATTCTAAGTATTGTTTCCTTAATTCTTTTTTAAGCATAATAACGATTCTTTCAATTCGAAGATAAAAGTAGTCAAATGCTCGACTTCTACGTGATGCATCACGACAATTTTATACCAATCATTTTTCTGTTGATGGGTCTCAGGCACTAAATGGTATTTTATTGCCAATTCTTTTGGAATATTCTCAGCATCTAAAGTTACAATATTTAAAAAAGGCTCCCGAAAATACCGAATACCAATCTGGTCCAATTGGTTGCATAAAAATTGGGTACGCATTTGCAACACACTAATTTTTTCGTACCATCCATTTGGTCCATAAGTAAACAAAATCATCCAAACCGCAACAGCATTAGCGCCCGAACGACTGCCACATATAGTCAAATCCATGCCTTCAACATAAGCCGCTTCTTTGGTTAAGACGTTTTCAATCAATCCTTTTCTACAAATAAAAATACCGGTACCATAGGGCGCTTGAAGCATTTTATGTGCATCAATAGTTATTGAACTTATTTTGGGATTATTAAAATTTATAATCGATTTTTCATTGCTAAAAGGATATACAAACCCGCCATACGCGCCATCGATATGTAATTTGTATTCTAAAGAATATTTTTCTAAAATAACAGTAAAATCTTCTGGATTATCAACAGAACCAAACATCGTGGTTCCCATATTTGAAACTATAATAAAATATTTTTTACCATTTGTCATGGCTTTTTTTATAGTAATCTCTAAAGCTTGTGAGTCTATTTTTCTAGTTTCAAAATCCACAGGAATTTTCAACCATTCTAATTGCAGCAAATTGGCTCCTTTTGGAATGGAATAATGGGTATCTTCGCTTGCAATAATTGCAATTTGATCAAGTGTTGCCTCATATTTATATTGAAAAAAATTGCGATACATCCACAACGCTTGAATGTTAGCTTCCGTTCCGCCTGGTGAGATATAGCCGTCAAATGAATTCGGTTTCGCTTTAAATACATCAACAGCTAAAACATTTAACACCTCTATTTCCATTTCTTGCGTACCGCTAAAAGCACTTTCAGAATCGCCAAAAGTATGACAACCAATATGATTTGGATTGGCAACATAAGTCTGTAAAGTAGGCGCTTCTTTCAAAAAGGGTGCATCATCATAGAACACTTTTCCGTCTAATTTTGAAGCAGGATATCCTAAAGTAATGTCTTTAGCAAAATTTACATTTTCGAATAAGGCATTGTGAATTTTACTTTTACGATCTGTTTGGGATAATTTTTTCCAATATAACATATGATTTTTTTGCAAAACTAGAAGGTTCATACCTTATAAAACATGATAAATGTTTGGTTGCATTGCACTTGCATTTTAAACTTTAACAAGTAACTTTGTTTTATGCAAAATCCTTCGTTAGAACTTCAAATACAATCCTTGCCAGACGGACCTGGTGTGTATCAATATTATGATAAGGAAGATAAAATTTTGTATGTAGGAAAAGCAAAAAACCTCAAAAAAAGAGTCTCTTCTTATTTTAATAAAATTCACGATACCGCAAAAACAAATGTATTAGTCAAGAAAATCGTAACGATTAAGCATATTGTAGTGCCAACAGAATCGGATGCTTTATTGTTAGAAAACAATTTGATTAAAAAATTGCAACCACGCTATAATGTGTTGTTACGTGACGACAAAAGTTATCCTTGGCTTTGTATCAAAAAAGAACCGTTTTCTAGAGTATTTTCAACACGAAGATTAGTCAAAGATGGTTCCGAATATTTCGGACCTTATACTAGTTTTAAAACGGTATTTACTATTTTAGACATGATTAAAGAATTGTATCCTTTGAGAACGTGTACTTTTGATTTGAATCAAAAAAACATTGACAATCATAAATTTAAAGTCTGCCTCGAATATCATATCGGGAATTGTAAAGGCCCCTGTGAAGGTTTTGAATCGATTGAAAACTATCAAAAAGAAGTCGATGCTATTCGAGAAATCCTCAAAGGAAATTTTAAAGAAAGTTTGAAAAACTTTAAGAAGAAAATGAACGAGTTGGCTTTGAACTTGCATTTTGAAGAAGCTCAAAAAATAAAAGAAAAAATCGAAGTTCTTGAAAATTACCAGTCGCGTTCCACTATAGTAAGTCCCAAAGTAACAAATGTTGAGGTTTTTTCTATCGTTTCAGATGAAGGCGCTGCTTATGTCAACTTTCTTCAAATCGCACATGGTTCCATCGTTCGTTCACATACAATGGAAATCAAAAAGAAACTCGACGAATCCGATGAAGAATTATTGTCTCTTGCTATCGTTGAATTACGAGAGCGTTTTAATTTATTATCTAAAGAAATTATTGTACCTTTTGAGGTAGAAGTTGGGGAACATATTAAAGTCACAATTCCGCAATTAGGCGATAAAAAACAACTATTGGACCTATCAATTAGGAATTCAAAGTTTTATCGTATCGAACAATTAAAACAAATTCAAATCATAGACCCAGACCGACATACCAATCGAATTATGGCACAAATGCAAAAGGATTTGCGATTGCAAGTTGAGCCAAGACATATCGAATGTTTTGATAATTCTAACATACAAGGAACAAATCCAGTTGCAGCATGCGTAGTTTTTAAAGACGGGAAACCTAGCAAAAAAGAGTATCGTCATTTTAATATTAAATCCGTAGAAGGACCGAACGATTTTGCTTCTATGGAAGAAGTAGTTTACAGACGGTATAAACGAATGTTGGATGAAAACCAACCGTTGCCTCAATTAATTATTATTGATGGAGGAAAAGGGCAATTGTCTTCTGCATTAAAAAGTATAGATGCATTAGATTTGCGAGGTAAAATTGCAATTGTAGGTATTGCAAAACGATTGGAAGAATTGTTTTATCCAGGTGACACTGCTCCTTTGTATTTGGATAAAAAATCAGAGACTTTAAAAGTGATTCAGTATTTACGCAATGAAGCGCATCGTTTCGGGATAACTTTTCATCGTGATAAACGTAGTCAAACGGCTTTAAATTCTTCAATTGAAACGATACCAGGAATAGGCGAAAAGACAATGTTGACATTAATTCAGCACTTTAAAAGTGTTAAAAGATTAAAATTAGCTACCGAAAATGAAATTTCTGCGGTTGTTGGTGTGTCAAAAGCAAAAAAAATAACCGACTTTTACAAAACATCTAATCAGTAATTGCTTCATGAAAAAATTTGCTTTCCTTTTTTTAGCATTTTTTATTCTATTGAATTTGTATTCACAAGAACAAGAAAAGAAAAAACCAAAAATTGGTTTGGTACTTAGTGGCGGTGGAGCGAAAGGATTTGCCCATATCGGAGTATTAAAAGTATTAGAGCAAGCTGGAGTTAAAATAGATTTTATTGGAGGAACTAGCATGGGCGCGGTGGTTGGAGGGTTATATGCCTCTGGTTATAAGGCAGCTCAAATCGATTCTATCTTTAAAAACACCGATTTTGATGCCTTATTGAGTGATTATATTCCAAGATCTTCCAAGAATTTTTACGAGAAAAGGAATGATGAAATGTATTCGATTACTTTGCCTTTTAATAAAGGTAAAATTGGCATTCCAACGTCTTTATCTAAAGGAATGTATAACTACAATTTATTGAATAAACTAACCTATAAAGTTAGACATGTTCGGGATTTTAATGAATTACCAATTCCTTTTTTATGCATTGCAACCAATATCGAAACAGGCGAGGAAGTCCTTTTAAACAAAGGATATTTAGCGCAAGCTATGTTGGCAAGTGGTGCTTTTCCAACGTTGTTTTCCCCAGTTGAAATTGATGGAAAGTTGCTAGTAGACGGAGGCGTCACTAATAATTATCCAATTGAGGAAATCAAAAAATTAGGTGCGGATATCATCATTGGAGTAGATGTACAAGACGATTTAAAAGACAGAAAATCATTAAAAGAGGCCACGCGAATATTAGTTCAAATTACCAATCTACAAATGATTGATAAGATGAAGCAAAAAGTTGCTCTTACGGATATTTATATCAAACCAGATATCAGTAATTTTGGTGTTATTTCTTTTGAAAAAGGAAAAGAAATCATAAAAAAAGGAGAAGAAGCCGCTTTTGCTCAATATGAAACAATTAAAAAAATTGGAGATTCAACTCGAATAAATTTTAAAAACACATTTCGTGTAAAAGAAGATACTTTAAACATCCAAAACATTATTATCAATCCACTTCCGAAATACACAAGATCCTATGTAGTTGGAAAACTTCGAATGAAACAAAATTCCAAAATCACCTACAATGATATTAAAATAGGTATGGACAATCTTGCTTCAACTCAAAACTTTAGTGCGATTAATTATCAAATAGAAAAAAATAATGATAAAGACAATTTGATTGTTAATTTAACGGAGAATTCCACCAAAACGTTTTTAAAATTTGCATTGCATTATGATGATTTATATAAAACGGGTGCTTTAATTAATGCTACTCAGAAAAACAGTATTTTTAGGAATGATATCACTTCTCTAGACTTAATAATTGGCGATAATTTAAGGTATAATTTAGATTATTATATCGACAACGGATTTTATTGGAGCTTTGGTTTTAAATCAAAATTCAATCGATTTACTCGCAATGTAGAAACGGATTTTAATGATGGACAATTGCTTAATCAATTGGGAATTAGAAGTTTGAATATTGATTATTCTGAATTTACCAATCAAGCGTATTTGCAAACGATATTTATTCAAAAATTTTTAATAGGAGCTGGATTAGAGTATAAGCATTTGAATATCAAATCAGAAACAGTAAGTATTGCGTCTTCCAATTTTGAGAAAAGTGATTACGCAAGTGTTTTTGGATATCTGAAATACGATGCTTTAGACAATAAGTTTTTTCCAAAAAAAGGAATGTATTTTTTTGGAGATTTTCAGTCCTATTTGTATTCTTCCAATTACACCAAACAATTTAAAGAATTCTCGGTTGTCAAAGGAGAAGTTGGTTTTGCACAAACCCTTTTCAAAAAAGCAACAATAAAAATGCAATCTGAAATGGGATTTGCTTTAGGAAAAGAAAGTGTTCACTTTTTTAATTTTATCCTTGGAGGCTATGGTTTTGCTCCGATTAGTAATTTTAAACCGTTCTATGGATATGATTTTTTAAGTCTTTCTGCGGATAGTTACATTAAAAGTGACATTACTTTAGATTATGAAATCTTTAAAAAAAACCACATTAATTTTTCAGCAAATTATGCGAATATTAAAGACAATCTTTTTGACTCAACGGATTGGATTTCAAGAATTAATTACTCTGGATATGCACTAGGATATGGTATTGAATCATTACTTGGTCCATTGGAATTCAAGTATTCTTGGTCTCCAGAAACAGGAAAAGGATATGTATGGTTTAGTGTTGGATTTTGGTTCTAAGAAATAACCACTATAAAAATTATATTTGATGTTATCGAAAAAACAATATATTTGACACAAGACCATAAGGTCGATCGGGATGAATTTAAATTAAATAACCAATTAAAATAGTAATTATGTCTATTTGGAGAAAAAAATCATTAACTCAATTATTAAATGAAGCTTCGGAGTCTGAAAAAGGACTAAAAAGAACTTTAACCGCATGGTCGCTAGTGGCCTTAGGAATTGGAGCAATTATCGGAGCCGGTCTTTTTGTAAGGACAGCAACAGCAGCAGCACAGAATGCTGGACCTTCTGTTACAATTGGTTTTATTGTTGCTGCAGTTGGATGTGCATTAGCGGGCTTGTGTTATGCTGAACTTTCCTCATCTATTCCAATTTCAGGAAGTGCCTATACGTATACTTATGCTACAATGGGTGAATTATTAGCATGGATAATTGGCTGGGATTTAATATTAGAATATGCAGTAGGAGCAGCAACAGTAGGAATTGCTTGGAGTGAATATCTCAATAATCTTCTGGTCAATGTGCTCCATGTGAGCCCGATTCCCTATTCTTTATGTCATTCCCCATTCCAAAAATTAATAGACCCAACTACTCAAGAGGTTCTTCAGCAAGGAATTATCAATTTACCTGCTTTATTTATTGTTGCGGTAATTAGTTTATTATTGATTAAAGGTACTCAAGAATCGGCTTTTGTAAACGGATTAATTGTAGTGGTTAAAGTAACTATTGTTGTATTAATTATTGTTTTAGGATGGCATTTTATAAACCCAATTAATCACACACCCTACATTCCAGCAGAAGCTACGTTTACGGATGATCAAGGAATAGGACATCATTATGGCGGAATAATGGGGATTTTAGGGGCTGCAGGAACGGTGTTTTTTGCCTTTATCGGATTTGATGCCGTTAGTACAGCTGCTCAAGAAACCAAAAATCCTAAAAGAGATATGCCAATTGGAATTTTAGGATCTTTAGCAATATGTACGGTTTTGTATATTCTTTTTGCACATGTTTTAACCGGAATGGCAACAGTAGAAGACTTTAGAACCGGAGGTAAAGAAGCTTCTGTAGCTTTTGCTATCAATAAATACATGATAGGTTACGAATGGTTAGCTCAATTTGTAACGGTAGCAATTCTAGCAGGATTTTCTTCCGTAATTTTAGTCATGTTATTAGGTCAGTCACGTGTTTTTTATGCGATGGGGAAAGATGGTTTATTGCCTAAAGCTTTTGGAGATTTACACTCAAAATACAAAACACCTTATAAAGCTAATTTAGTTATTTTAGTAATAGTAGGTTTATTTGCTGCATTTATTCCAGGTGATATTGTTGGAGATATGACAAGTATCGGAACGTTATTTGCCTTTATTTTAGTGTGTTTTTCAGTTATTGTTTTAAGAAAAACAGAACCAGATTTGAAACGAGAATTTAAAACACCATTTGTTCCAATTGTTCCTATTCTAGGAATAATTGTATGTTTGGCTATGATTTATGGTTTAGGCTGGACGAACTGGTTACGATTAATTCTTTGGTTAGCTATCGGACTTGTAATATATTTCGTTTACAGTAAGAAAAACAGTAAATTAAACAATCAAGATAAGTAAATTATAAAAAGATAATAAAGGCACTAAAAGTTGAATGTTCCAACTTTTAGTGCCTTTTTTAATAGGTTGAAAATAACTTTTTATAAATGAAAATAAAAAAGTATTTTTTACGACATTTGTTACTATGAAAACAGTTTGGAATGGTTTGTTGGAGCATCTGAAATTTCTCATTAAGAGAAATCCAGAATGATTGATACGGTTTTGCAATCGTAATCTTTACAATCATACATCTAAATTATTAAACTATGCCTATATATCATAAACTTGGAAGTTTTCCACCAAAAAGACATACAATTTTCGAAAAACCTAACGGAGGTTTATATTACGAACAGCTTTTTGGAACTGAAGGATTTCACGGACATGCATCGTTATTATATCATGTTCACCGCCCTACTCAAGTCAAAGAAATTATTAAATCCTATTCTGTAGAACCCAATATTGCTATCGGAAAAAACATAAAATCATTATTATTAAAAGGTTTTGAATTAAAACCAAATGAAGATTTTCTAGAAAGCAGAAAACCAATGCTTGTCAACAAAGACTGCACTATCGGATTGGCGGCACCTCAAAAATCACTCACAAACTATTTCTATAAAAATGCCGATGCCGATGAAATGATTTTCATTCACAAAGGAAAAGGAAAGTTGCGAACCATGATGGGCAATATTACATTCGAATATGGAGATTATCTAATTATTCCCCGCGGTATGATTTATCAAATCGAATTCGACTCGAGTGCTAGCGAACAGGCGAAGCAAACTAGCGACAATAGATTGTTTTATGTTGAATCCTTTTCGCCATTTTATACACCCAAACGCTACAAAAACGAATCTGGACAACACTTAGAGCATTCTCCTTTTTGTGAACGCGATTTCAAATTGCCCACTGAGTTAGAAACACATGACGAAAAAGGCGAATTCTTAATCAAAATTAAAAAAGAAGGTATGATGCATGAAGTGGTTTATGCCACACATCCTTTTGATGTCATTGGTTGGGATGGTTACAATTTTCCGTATGGTTTCAGTATTCATGATTTCGAACCGATTACGGGTCGTGTGCATCAACCGCCACCTGTACATCAAACATTTGAAACCGCCACTTTCGTAGTTTGCTCTTTTGTGCCGAGATTATACGACTATCATCCGAAAGCTATTCCAGCGCCATACAATCATAGCAATATTGATAGCGATGAGGTTTTATATTATGTAGCCGGCGATTTCATGTCAAGAAATAATATCGAGCAAGGTCATATTACATTGCATCCAAAAGGCATTCCTCACGGACCAGCTCCAGGAGCAATGGAACGAAGTATAGGACATACAGAAACTCAAGAATTAGCCGTTATGGTCGATACGTTCCGCCCTTTAATGGTAACCGAAGAGGCCATGGGACTAGATGACGGAGATTATTATAAATCTTGGGTAGAATAAGGAGCTGATTCCTGCTGTTCACTATATCTTTTGTGCTGAACAACCGCACAAAAGGATGCCGTTACCATCAGGGCTAGCGGCTATAATTTAACAACAACGCTTTATATTAAATAAAACTTGTCTAATCTGTTCAATTCGCATCATCAGTGTACAAGCAGATTACCATCAAAAATAAAAATTATGTCAAAACAAGTATCTTCCGTAGAATACGGACTAGAAAAAATATTTGAAGGAGCACAAGATTTCCTTCCATTAATGGGTACAGACTATGTAGAATTCTATGTAGGTAATGCGAAACAAGCCGCTCATTTCTATAAAACAGCTTTCGGATTTCAATCACTTGCCTACGCAGGTTTAGAAACAGGTGTAAGAGACAGAACCTCATACGTATTAAAACAAGATAAGATTCGATTAGTTTTAACGACTGCATTAACGAGCGATTCAGTTATCGGTGAACACGTAAAAAAACATGGAGATGGTGTAAAAATCATTGCTCTATGGGTTGAAGATGCTAGAAAATCATTTGAAGAAACAACGAAACGTGGTGCTAAAGTATATTTAGAACCAGTTGTAGAAAAAGATGAATTTGGAGAAGTAGTTCGTGCCGGAATTTATACCTATGGAGAAACAGTTCACATGTTTGTAGAACGGAAAAACTACAAAGGAACCTTTTTACCAGGTTATGTCGAATGGAAATCAGAGTACAATCCAACAACTATTGGTTTGAAATATATCGATCATATGGTAGGTAACGTGGGTTGGAATCAAATGAACATTTGGGTAAAATGGTATGAAGAAGTGATGGGATTTGTCAATTTTCTTTCGTTTGATGACAAACAAATTCATACAGAATATTCTGCTTTAATGAGTAAAGTAATGAGTAATGGGAATGGCAGAATTAAATTCCCAATCAATGAACCTGCAAAAGGAAATAAACGTTCTCAAATAGAAGAATATTTAGATTTTTATGAAGGTTCAGGTGTACAGCATATTGCCATTGCTACAGATGACATTATAACCACAGTAACCCAATTAAGAGCTCGTGGAATTGAATTTTTATCAGCTCCGCCACACGCATATTATGAAGACATTCCAAATCGTTTAGGAGAACACATGAGTATGATGCATGAAGATTTAGCAGTAATTGAGAAATTAGCCATTATGGTTGATGCGGATGAAGATGGCTATTTGCTTCAAATTTTCACTAAACCTGTTGAAGATCGCCCAACTTTGTTTTTTGAAATTATTCAACGAATGGGTGCTAAAGGTTTTGGCGCAGGCAATTTCAAAGCACTTTTTGAATCTATTGAAAGAGAACAAGAAAAAAGAGGAACTCTTTAATAAAAACGCAATAGTTTTGAATTATCAATAAAATACAACGTTATAGTTATGTGTTTTTTAAACAATTCGTGTTAAAGTCGATGTTTTTTTAAACTTATATCAAAATATAAGTATCTTTGTACCAATAAAAAGGATGGAGTGGTTTCCGGAATTTTTTAATATAAATTTCATAATTTATATTTTTTGGTTGGTTAATAGCATAAAAACTCGGTCATAATTTGACTGAGTTTTTTTGTTTTAATACATTTGGAACAGAAATTGTATTTCGGGGCGAAATCAATTCCAAAAAATAAAATGAAAAAAATCACACTATTAGTTTTTATTGCCATTACTTTTGGGTTTAGTTCTCAGAAAGAAAGAGCCTTCGAAGAAGGAGAATGGTTTAAGTTTAGAATTCATTACGGTCTAGTCAATGCTGGTTATGCAACTCTCGAAGTAAAAGAAGCACTTCGGAATAATATAAAAACGTATCACGCTATTGGTAAAGGATACACTACAGGTTTGTCAAGATTCTTTTTTAGAGTAGATGATTTGTATGAAAGTTATTTCGACAAAGAAACCGGAAACCCCTATCAGTTTGTTAGAAAAATAAACGAGGGAGGTTATACCAAAAATCAAGAAGGGTTTTTTAATCAAGAAACGAATAAAATACTTGTAAAAGACTATAAAAATTCTACAGAAAAAACACTTTCCTTTTCAGACAACACCCAAGATATCGTTTCTACATTTTATTATCTTAGAAATCATCCGAACATTGACAAACTAAAAGTTGGTGAATCAATTGCTGTTGATATGTTTTTTGATGACGAATCCACTAAATTTAAATTAAAATTTATGGGTTATGAAGACATTGATTCTAAATTCGGAATAATTTCAACGATGGTTTTTAGACCATTAGTTCAATCTGGAAGAGTATTTAAAGAAGAAGAAAGTTTAACCGTTTGGATTTCGAACGATGACAATAAATTACCCATTCGTATCAAAGCTAGTTTAGCTGTTGGTTCAATAAAAGCAGACTTAGACGGATTCAAAGGACTTAAATATTCATTCAAAGTAAAAGTAAAACCTTAATGGAAATCAATGACAGTACTCAAGAAATTTTAAACAATTTAGAGCAAAAATTTGAAGCAATCAACCAAAAAACAGCAACCCATCTCGAAGGGTTGCTTTGGTCTAAACCCATAACTTATTGGGATTATATACAAACAGATGCACTTCTAAATCTTCAAACTCAAAGAACTACTTTACCTGATGAAATGGTTTTTATTATGTATCATCAAGTGAATGAATTGCTTTTCAAAATGATTCTTTGGGAAATAAACCAAATTTCTAATCATAAAAAACCTAAAACAGAATTTTTTACCGAAAGACTTATGCGCATCAGCCGCTATTTTGATATGCTCACAACCTCTTTCGATATTATGGGAGATGGAATGGAAGTAGAGCAATATATGAAATTCAGAAATACCTTAACTCCTGCCAGTGGATTTCAAAGCGCTCAATATCGTTTAATTGAGTTTGCCTCCACCGATTTGATCAATCTAATCGATTATCGTTTTAGAGCAACCATTGATAGAAATACTCCCTATGAACACGCTTTCGAACATCTTTATTGGCAAGCCGCTGGGAAAGACCATCAAACAGGCGAGAAATCATTCTTGATTCTGGAGTTTGAACGAAAATATAAAAGCTTATTTCTTCGAGAAATGGAACAATACAACACCATTAACCTGTGGCAGAAATTCAAACAATTACCAGAAATTGACCAAAAAAACCCTGAGCTTATCAAAGCCATGCGCCATTACGATTATACAGTAAATATTACGTGGGTAATGGGACATTTAAACGCAGCTAAAAAATATATCGATAGTGGTCAAGGGTCAGGAGAAGCCACTGGAGGTAGCGATTGGAAAAAATACATGCATCCAAAATATCAAAGAAGAATTTTCTTCCCAGAATTATGGTCAGAAAATGAATTAAAAAATTGGGGAGCAGAATCTTAAAAATCACAAAATTCAAAACTTTGAAAAGAGTATTTCTTTTTAGTATTGTTATACTTACCTTATTTTCCTGTAATAAATCGGAGAACGAAATCGTATTTGAAGAAAGTAAACCTATTCCTATTGTTGAAAAATTCGGATTCAAATACAATGATTTCAATGTTGCTAACGACACCATTCAAAGTGGAGATACCTTCGGAAGTATTCTAAACCAACAAAATTTAGGCAATCAAAAAGTATACGATATCATCGAAAAAGTAAAAGATAGCTTTGATGTTCGAATCATGAGAATTGGTAAACCCTATACCCTTTTCAGATCTAAAGACAGAAATAAAAAATTACTAGCGTTTGTTTATCAACCTGATAGAGGAAGTTATTATGTAATCGATTTTAGAGATTCTGTTCAAGTAGTTAAAAAAATAAGACCAGTTTCATTTAAAAGAAGAACCATTTCGGGAAGTTTAGACGGATCTCTTTCTGAAGCCATTGAAAAAGAAGGTGTTGATGCTTCATTAGCAAGTAAAATAACCAAAATATACGCATGGTCCATCGACTTCTTTAAACTAAAAAAAGGAGATAAATTCGGAATCACATTCACAGAACGTTTTATCGATGATACAATTTATGACGGAGTCGATAGCTTAAAAGCGGCCTTCTTCGAATACAAAGGTAAAACCATTTATGCTTTTCCGTTTGAACAAAATGAAGGTTCCGGAAAATTAGATTATTTCGACAACGAAGGAAAAGCACTCAAAAATTTCTTCCTCAAAGCGCCACTAAAATTTGTAAACATTACGTCACATTTCTCCAAAAACAGATTCCATCCCGTACAATCAATATGGAAAGCTCATAAAGGAACCGATTATGCAGCTCCAACAGGCACACCTATTATGACTACGGCTTCAGGTGTAGTAGAGCAAACAGGCTTTACGGCAGGAAACGGAAATTTCGTAAAAGTAAAACACGACAGAACCTATTCGACACAATACTTACACATGTCTAAAATTATAGCGCGTCGAGGTCAACATGTTAATCAAGGAGATATCATCGGAAAAGTGGGAAGCACAGGTTTAGCAACGGGTCCACACGTATGTTATCGCTTCTGGAAAAATGGTGTTCAAGTAGACGCTTTGCGATTAAAATTGCCCAATTCTGAGCCTATGGACAAACGGAATTTGCCACGCTTTCTAACTCAAATGAAACCGCTAAAAAGAGAACTCGATAGTGTGGCTCAGCTAAAATTTAAAAAGTAAATTTAGGAGCTTTTCCAGCTATCCATTCCAACTTTTTATCAAAACACAATGTTTTTAAAGTGCAAAAGGAGTTTCTTCGGCACTCTTTTTCACCAAAAAACAAAAGTGTTTTTTCTAGTAAAGTTTCCATTACTATCTGGGCTAATACATAACCGTTTATTTACAAACATAGTTGTAAATTTGCACTTCAAATAAAATAAAAATATGGCTTTAGAATCTATAAATCCAACACAAACGGTAGCTTGGCATAAGCTTAAAAAACATTTCGAAACCATGGAACACAATTCTATGAAAGATATGTTTCTAAAGAATAGTTCCAGAACTCAAGATTTTCACATCCAATGGAATGATTTCCTTGTTGATTATTCAAAAAATAATATAACCAATGAAACAATGAACTTATTAGTCGAATTGGCTAATGAAGTTCATTTAAAAGAAGCCATATCAAAATATTTCGAAGGAGAAAGCATCAATCAAACCGAAAACAGAGCTGTACTCCATACAGCTTTGCGAGCGTCAGAAAGCACTTCGTTAAGTATCGATGGAGTCGATGTAATTCCAGAAGTTTATGAAGTTAAAAACAACATCAAAGCGTTTTCTAACGAAATAATCAACGGAACTCGAAAAGGATTCACGGGAAAAGCATTTACAGATATTGTAAATATTGGGATTGGCGGCTCCGATCTTGGTCCAGCCATGGTTGTTGAAGCCTTACAATTTTATAAAAATAATCTCAACATTCACTTCGTTTCCAATGTTGATGGTGATCATGTAAATGAGATAATTAAAAAATTAAATCCAGAAACGACACTTTTTGTAATTGTTTCTAAAACATTTACTACTCAAGAAACGTTGACGAATTCAGAAACTATTCGCAAATGGTTTTTAAAATCTGCGCAACAAGAAGAGGTGGCAAAACATTTTGTTGCGGTATCTACGAATTTAAAAAACGTTACCGAATTCGGAATCGATGCCAACAATGTTTTTCCAATGTGGGATTGGGTTGGGGGCAGATTTTCTTTGTGGAGTGCTGTGGGATTATCGATTAGTTTGGCTGTGGGATTTGATAATTTTGACGCATTATTGAAAGGGGCTAATAAAATGGACGATCATTTTAAAACGACTGAACTCAATCAAAACATTCCAGTAGTTTTAGCGCTTTTAAGCATTTGGTATAATAATTTTTTTGGTGCCGAAAGTGAAGCGATAATCCCATATACTCAATACTTGCAAAAGTTAGCACCGTATCTCCAACAAGGAATCATGGAAAGTAACGGGAAAAGCGTAGGGCGTGATGGGAAACGAGTAAATTATCAAACAGGGACAATTATTTGGGGAGAACCAGGAACCAATTCACAACACGCTTTTTTTCAATTAATTCATCAAGGTACAAAATTAATTCCTGCTGATTTTATTGGATTTGTTGAGCCATTATACGGAGATAAAGACCATCACAACAAACTCATGTCTAATTTTTTTGCTCAAACGGAAGCCTTATTAAACGGTAAAACCGCAGCGCAAGTACAAGCCGAATTTGACAAACAAGGTGTTTCAAAAGAAAAATCGGATTACTTAGTGCCTTTCAAAGTTTTTGAAGGAAACAAGCCAACCAATACGCTTTTAATTGAAAAACTTACCCCTGAATCTTTAGGTTCTTTAATTGCATTGTACGAACATAAAATATTTGTGCAAGGGATCATTTGGAATATCTTTAGTTATGACCAATGGGGCGTTGAATTAGGAAAACAATTGGCTAATTCAATATTAGAGGAAATCGATTCAAAAGTCATTCATAAACATGATGCTTCAACGACTTTTTTGCTTCAACATTATTTAGGCAATAAATAGATTACAGTTTTTAAAGCTAAAACCATAAAGAAATCGAAAGCTTTTTTATGGTTTTTGTGTATATTTGAAATTCAAAAATATATTTTATGTACGAAATCATCAAAAGCGCACACTCTGGTTGGGCCTATTTAGTTCTTATTGCTTTACTTATTGCTGTTGTTAATTCCTTTTTAGGAATGAATTCAAAGAGAGAATTTACTCCTAACGACAGAAGATTTGCCTTATTAGGGCTTATTGCAACTCATCTACAACTAGTAATTGGTTTAATTCTATATTTTGTTTCTCCATTAGGCCTAGCATCTTTTGGTCAGATGAGTGATAAAGCCTTGCGATTAACTTCTTTAGAACATCCATTTGTAAACATTTTAGCCATTATACTTATTACTGTAGGTTGGTCTAAACATAAAAAAGGAGTTGAAAGTCATTCAAAATTCAAAAGCATTACAATTTTTTATGGTTTAGGGTTACTGTTGATTTTATCTAGAATCCCATGGTCTTTATGGTTTTAATTTAAAGAA
>CANHMG010000059.1 GCA_947461795.1 Flavobacteriaceae bacterium
AAGCTGGAAATTTTTTCTTGTTGCGATTCAATGTTCATGCTTCAAAGATAAATTTATTTCATACAATTCGGCTGTAACTCGGATGAAAATTTGAGAATTTGGCCGTTTGAAAATGGGAATCCCACCCATAAAAAAAGGTCCGACTTTCATCAAACCTTTTTTCTAAAAATATAATCGTACTATTACAATAATGCGTTCAAACTATCGGCATAAGTTTGCTTCGGCGCAACGCCTACTTGTCTTCCTACCACTTCCCCGTTTTGAAAAACCAAAACCGTCGGAATATTTCTCACTCCGTATTTTGCAGCAAATTCTTGATTGGCATCTACGTCAACTTTTCCAATTACAGCTTTACCTGCAAATTCTTCACTGATTTCGTCGATGATTGGACCAACCATTCTACACGGACCGCACCATGCTGCCCAAAAGTCAACCATTACTGGTTTATCTGATTTTAATACTACTTCCTCAAAAGTAGCATCGGTTATTGCTAAAGCCATAGTTTTTTTATTAAATTATTCGAAGCCAAAATTAGCGATTTATTTTCATTGATAGCCGCTTCCAAATTTTTTTTGACTATACACGCATTGCCATAGGTTATTTTTGATTTCTTTAAGATTTTCAGGAGCTCAAATCCCGCTATTCGCAGTATCTTTTATTGTTTTATAAAACTTTCATCCAAGAAAGAGGCAACCTCTAAAAACAATAAAAGGATACTTGCTGCTATCGGGGCTAGGGTTTTTCGTCGCGAAACGGTTACTGTTCAAATATTATATTTTGTCTATTAAAAATTCATTCTTAATAACAAAAAGTATATATTTGATTTCTCAATTTTTTACACTTAAAACTTTAAAAACCAATGAATCACATTAAAACCCTACTAAGCACTTTCGCTTTGTCAATACTAATTTTCTCTTGTACTGGCGATAATGAAACCTCAACAACCAACACAGCAGCCACGCCACAATTACGAACAACAACGCCAAAACGCTTCCTTTTTGATGCGACCAAGGCACAAACTGCTGGTAATGCTGATTGGGTAATTTGCGAAAACACCAGCGGAACGCCAATCCGTTTCCCAAATCCATTGCAAAACACCGTTACAGCAACGACACCAGAAAATTATTGGCGAGGTGGAATCTCCGCCTGGGGAATCGCATTGGCAAAAGAAGGACACTCTTTAGAAACTTTAGCGCCAGGTGCGTCAATTACTTACGGTAGCACGACCAATGCACAAGACTTATCACGCTACGATGTGTATGTGGTAGACGAACCAAATATCCTTTTTACTGCAGCTCAAAAAACTGCTATTATGAATTTCGTAAAAAATGGCGGCGGACTTTTTATGATTGCCGATCACAATGTTTCAGATAGAAATAATGATGGAAAAGATTCTCCAGCTATTTGGAATGATTTAATGACCAACAATACAGTACAAACAAATCCATTTGGTTTGGCGGTAGAATTGACTAATTTTTCTCAAACGTCGAGCAACGTTTTAACTGACCCAACAAACACAATCCTAAATGGATCTCAAGGTGCAGTAACGCAATTGAAATTTAGCGCTGGTGCTTCTATCAAATTAACGCCAACCGCTAATGCCTCTGTAAAAGGTTTAATTTGGAAAACAGGTTTAGCTAAAACAAGTACAACTGGTGTGATGTGTGCTTCTTCCACCTTTTTTGCAGGAAGAGTTGTTTTAATTACTGATAGTTCTCCTGCGGATGACGGCACCGGAAATCCTAGTGATACTTTATATCCAGGTTGGACAGAAGTTAGCGGAAACCACTCGCGTTTGCATTTGAACGCCTCATATTGGTTAGCGAGATTACAATAAAATAATACTTACTAAAACAAACTAATATAACTCTATATTTGCTTTCAGAAATATCAAAACTTCTTAAGGCTATTTTTTTTGTTTAATTACTTTTCTTTTGTAAAACATCCATTTATTGTCAATTTTTCAATTGATAAAAATTACTTTTTGTTTTTATTTGTCCATGTAATACTTGGTTGTATCCTTTATTTTTTTCCTGGATTAGGGTTTCTATACGGAATCTGTGTTCCACTATTAGGATTAATCTATGTAATTCTCACTAAAAACAAGAACAATGAAATACTTCAAGTAGCCGCTTATACTATTGGTAGTGAGGTATTATTAAGAATGACTAATGGCGTTCTTAGTTTTGAATTTGCGAAATACAGTCTAATTTTATTTGCACTATTAGGTAGTTTCTATAGTGGTTTCTCTAAAAAATCAATCTTATATTTGGTTTATATTTTATTATTAATTCCGAGTATTATCCTTGAAAATGATTTATTAAGGATGACCAGGAGTATCTATAATCAAATTGTATTTGATCTTTTAGGACCTATCACTTTAGGGATTATCTCTATTTACACTTTTGATAAAAAGATCACATTTGCTCAATTAAATGGTATTTTACTTTCAATAGGTTTTCCTATATTAATATGCAGTATTTATGTGTTTTTGTACAGTCCAGAAATTAGTATCATAACAAGTGTCGAATCAAATTCAAGTTTTTCTGGTGGCTTTGGACCGAATCAAGTTGCAACTGCATTAGGTATAGGAATGTTTGTCTTTTTTTTTCAATTTTTATTGCGATCTAAAACAAGAATTCATTTTGTTATTAACCTACTCCTCTTTTCTTTTATTAGTTATGTAGGATTATTAACTTTTTCAAGAGGTGGCATAATTACTGGCTTTGTGGCTTGTATTGCATTGTTGTTGTTTGTTTATATAAATTCAAAAGACTATGGGAAACGAAAAGCTAAATACGGATTCATTTATTTAATAACTGTTTTTATTGCAATTCTATCGTTGATCAACTTTCAAACAAACGGACTCATAGAAAAAAGATATTCCAACAAAGATCACTTAGGTCGGTTAAAACGAGATAAATCAATGGACCGCAAAGAATTGGCGAAAGAAGAAATTAATTTATTTGTTAAGAATCCCATAGTTGGGGTTGGGGTTGGGAACGGAAATCAAATACGTGAGATTAAACTAGGAAGTAAAGTCAATTCACATGACGAATTAACTCGATTACTCGCTGAACATGGATTGTTTGGTTTTTTGTGTATCTTGATTTTAGTATTAACTCCAGTATTCCTGTTTTTAAAATCTAAAGAAAATATCTTTTTAGGGGTGTTTTTTATAATTTGGTTTTTAACGATTAATCATTCCGGATTAAGAATAGCAGCTCCCGCCTTTTTATATTCCTTAATGCTTTTGAAGGTATCAGTTAAAGACGAAAGATTTTTTATATAAAAAATCTTAAATAACCGGCTATTCTTCTTTTACTAATTCAGTTTAAAATTGATTTGTCTTTTTTCTAATTGCTGTAACAATTCATTAGAAATTTTTATCTTCAATTTTCTGCTTGGCATAGATAATCTCGTAATGATTTTGGTTTCTTCCACTTCAGTTGTTCCAATAATTGGAACATTTTCCGTTGCTAATACATCCCCATTTTCATCCAAAATAAGCTCTTCGAGTTCTTCATCCTTTACAATTATTTCAATTTGCTTTTTAGTTTTTTCTAGCTCCATTACTTCAAAAACAACGGAATGATCACCTTTATTAGATTGAAAAACCGAATTCAAATCCTGGATAATAACATCTTCTAATTCTTTTATATTCAAATGAATAATCAATTTTTTAGCAAAATTTGGCAATACATCTTGTAAATATTGCACCAATGTAAACTGCAATCGAGGCTCTCCTTTTTTACCAGTTTCTTTGTCTGCCCAGCCTTCTTTTACCAACACTTTTATAAATGTAAAATTATTTGGAATTAAAAAATGTCTGTATTTTAAATACTCTTCTCCAAAAATTCGAAACTCAAAACTTTCATCATAACCTTCTAATGTAAAAGAAGCCCAGCCTTTTCCGTTTTTGGCAATTCTATGTTGGACATTGGTAATAATTCCACCAAAAGAAAGATTCTTATTGACATACTGATCTAAATTTTTAAGTGCCTCTAATTTAGAATTACAAAAATATTGCATTTCAAATTTGTAATCGTCTAACGGGTGACCTGAAATATAAATTCCAACTACTTCTTTTTCTTTTGCTAATTTTTCCATCGTACTCCAATCTTCACATGGCGGAACAACTGGCTCTGGAATTTGAACATCACTAGCTTCACCAAACAAACTTACTTGAGAAGAATTTTCGTTTTCTTGAAACTTAATTCCATATCGAATTGCTTTTTCATAGAACGTTATTCCATCTCCATCATCATGAAAATATTGCGCTCTTGTTGTATTTCCAAAGGAATCAAAACCTCCAGCTAATGCCAAATTCTCAATAGCTTTTTTATTAGCCGCACGCAAATCAACTCGTTTTGTTAAATCAAAAATAGATTTGTATTTGCCTTCTTTTCGATTTTCAACTATAGTTTCAACGGCTGCCATTCCAACGCCTTTTACCGCGCCAATTCCGAAACGAACAGCATAATTTTCATTTACTGTAAACTTATAAAACGATTCATTAACATCTGGACCTAAAACTTGCAATCCCATTCGTTTGCACTCTTCCATAAAGAAAGAAACTTGCTTGATATCACTCATGTTATTCGACAATACTGCCGCCATATATTCCGCAGGATAATTGGCTTTTAAATAGGCCGTTTGATAGGCAATCCATGCATAACAGGTGGAATGCGACTTATTGAAAGCATATTCTGCAAACGCCTCCCAATCTTTCCATATTTTTTCTAACTTATCTTCCGCATGTCCTTTTGCCGCAGCTTGGCTAATGAATTTAGGTTTCATTTTATCCAAAACATCCCGTTGCTTTTTCCCCATAGCCTTACGCAAAACATCGGCATCCCCTTTAGAAAAATCAGCCAATTTTTGAGATAAGAGCATTACCTGCTCTTGATATACTGTGATTCCGTAGGTGTCTTTTAGCAATTCTTCACACGCTTCGAGGTCATATTCTATGGGTTCTTCACCATTTTTTCGTTTGATAAAACTTGGAATATAGGCTATTGGACCCGGGCGATATAAAGCGTTCATAGCAATCAAGTCGTTGAAAACTGTCGGTTTCAATTCCTTCATATATTTCTGCATTCCAGCACTTTCATACTGAAATATCCCAACAGTTTCGCCTCGTTGAAACAACTCATACGTTTTTAAATCATCTATCGGAAAAGCATCCGGATCGATATCTTTACCGCTTCTGTATTTGACTAGTTTGACCGTGTCTTTAATTAAGGTTAATGTTTTTAAACCTAAGAAATCCATTTTCAACAAGCCAGCACTTTCCACAACCGAGTTGTCAAATTGTGTTACATACAAATCGGAATCTTTGGCGGTAGCGACGGGAACAAAATTGGTAATATCACTTGGAGTGATGATAACCCCGCAAGCATGAATCCCTGTATTTCTTAGATTTCCTTCTAAAATTTGCGCTTGCTGAATGGTTTCGCCTCCCAAATCTTCCTCTTTGGAAAGCTCAATCAATTCTTTGATATTATCAAAATCTTCTTGACGAAGTACTTTCTTGATTTCGGTTTCCGTATCGTTTAAGAAACGAGCTAAATTCCATTTGGATGGTATTAAACCTGGAATTAATTTGGCGATTTTGTCCGCTTCAAATAATGGTAAATCTAAAACCCTTGCAGTATCTCGAATCGCTGATTTCGCAGCCATAGTTCCATAGGTAATAATTTGAGCCACTTGTTTGGAACCGTATTTATTGATCACATAATCCATGACTTTACTTCTGCCTTCGTCATCAAAATCAATATCAATATCGGGCAACGACACACGATCCGGATTTAAGAATCGCTCAAAAAGCAAATTGTACAACAGCGGATCAATATTGGTAATCCAAAGGCAATAGGCCACAACAGAACCTGCTGCAGAACCACGACCAGGACCAACGGAAACGCCCATTTCTCTGGCGGCCGCAATGAAATCCTGCACGATTAAAAAGTAACCTGGATAACCTGAATTTTCAATAGTAGTTAACTCAAAATCGATGCGTTCTTTAATTTCAGGTGTGATTTCTCCGTAACGTTTTTCAGCTCCTTTGAAAGTCAAATATTTTAAATAGGAATTCTCACCACGCTTTCCACTATCCGCTTCATCTTCAAAAACTAAAAAATCGTTTGGAATTTCAAATTTTGGCAACAAGACTTCGCGTGCTAAATTGTAAATCTCAATTTTGTCAACAATTGCAGTAGTATTTGAAATAGCCTCTGGAAGATCATGAAAGAGTTTTTTCATTTCTTCCGCAGATTTGAAATGGTATTCTTGATTTGGTAAACCATATCGATATCCGCGACCTCGACCAATAGGAGTGGTTTGCTTTTCACCATCTCTCACACATAGTAAAATATCATGTGCATTGGCATCTTCTTTATGAATATAGAAGGTATTGTTTGTAGCAACCAAATCGACACCATGCTTCTTCGCAAGCGAAATCAAGCCTTCGTTTACACGGTTTTCATCCTCTTGATTGTGACGCATGAGCTCGATATAGCAATCGTCTTCGAATTCGTTTTTCCACCATAACAATGCTTCTTCGGCTTGATTTTCACCTAAGTTTAAAAGCTTGTTTGGGATTTCACCATATAGATTGCCAGACAAAACAATCAAATCTTCTTTGTAGTTTTGAATGATACTTCTATCAATTCTTGGCACATAATAGAAGCCATCCGTATAGGCAATAGAGGACATTTTAGCTAAATTATGATAGCCTTTTTTTGTTTTCGCTAGAAAGACGACTTGATAACCATTGTCTTTTCTAGACTTGTCTTTATGATCTTCACAAACAAAAAACTCGCAGCCAACGATTGGTTTGACAATAGTTTCGTTGGGTTCTTCACCGTTTTCAATGGCTTCCTTATTTTTACTTTCTGCGGTTTTGTTGTGATTAATAATATCGCGAACAAAATGAAAAGCGCCCATCAAATTAGCATGATCCGTAATAGCAACAGCAGGCATTTTTTGTTGAACCGTCGCTTTTACTAAAGCTGCCACACTAATGGTGGATTGCAATACAGAAAACTGAGTGTGATTGTGAAGATGAACAAAATCAGCATCTAATAATAACTGTTTGTTCTCAGAAAGCTCTTGCTTTGATATCGGTTCCGCTTGTTGATTTCCCAAACGCTGCCGAATACGATCTGACGCTTCTTTGAGATTGACATGTTTTAGTCCAACTAGTGGAATTGGTTTTGGATTTTTTAGCTTAAACTCTTCCAAATAAGTTTCCGAAACTTTTAAGTCTTTTAAGGTAAAAATTTCTCTTCGAATCAATTCAAAGAAACATCGACTCGTGGCTTCTACATCGGCAGTAGCATTGTGAGCTTCCGCAAATGGTATTTGAAATAAATAAGAATGTAGTTCGGTTAAAGTCGGTAATTTAAACTTACCTCCTCGCCCACCAGGCAATTGAAGTAACGAAGCGGTGGTTTCTGTACAAGTGTCAAGAACCGGCATGGAACTCATTGGAGAATTTATTCCCAATCTATGAAATTCACATCCCATTATATTGATGTCAAAACCTAAATTTTGACCTACTATGAATTGGGTTTTTGATAATGCTTTATTAAACTTTTCTAATACTTCCGCTAATTCAAAACCTTCTTCTGCAGCTAATTCAGTAGAAATTCCATGAATTCTTTCCGCATCATAAGGGATATTAAATCCTTCTGGCTTTACCAAATAGTCTTGATGTTCAATGAGTTTTCCAGAAGGATCGTGTAATTGCCAAGCGATTTGTATACATCTTGGCCAATTATTTATATCCGTTATGGGCGCATCCCAACGTTTTGGTAATCCTGTAGTTTCGGTATCGAAAATTAAATACATAATGAATTTGAAGTAGTTGTATTTGAAAAAAATACACTTAAATGAACTTCAAATTTAGGCTATTTTGGAAAAGAAAAACAGGGAAGTTATCAACAAAAAACCATTCAAAAAACTGATAGATCAATTCTTTGAATGGTTTAGTATAATGTTTTAGAGTTATCTAAAAGATAATTTCTAACGCTTAATAACCTCCACGGTTACCTCCACCGTAACCTCCGCGAGAATCACCTCCGCCACGGCTGTTATTGTAGCTTTTTCTTTCTCCTTCTGGTTTTGGTTCAGATTTATTAACTACTATTGCACGTCCTTGAACAGTTGCACCATTCAATTCAGCGATAGCTTTTAAAGCTTCATCGTCATTTGTCATTTCAACAAAGCCGAATCCTTTACTTCTTCCAGTAAATTTATCAGTGATTATTTTTACAGAATCAACTGCACCATAAGCCTCAAAAGACTCTCTTAAATCTGCTTCCTCAATACTGAATGGAAGACTTCCAACAAAAATGTTCATATGTACTATTTTAAAATATTACACAAATGTAGTTCTAATTTACTTCTAAATTACTATAAATCAAAATATTTATGTATAATTCAAAATAAAAAACCACCCTTTTATCAGGATGGTTTTAATTGTAAACGTTTTTAATATTTTTTATCGAACAGGCACTCTATAAAAATATCCGTTTTGTAAATTTACAGTAGGTTGCCCTTCTGAATTTGGATCTGTATTCAAAGCATTAAATCTGAAAGTTCCAGAAATAACATTTCCATCGTATTCTTTAATTACAACTTCACCATCTCCAACACCAATAGCCGTTTCATAAGTATATAATTGGGTTCCAGAGGTTAATAAATAGATTGCTTTCTTTGTTAAACTTGTACCCAAAACATGTGTAATAAATCCATTGGGAACTCTTGGGTCTACAATTAAAGTTGGTTTTGGAATCTTTAATGAAATTATTTCATTAAATGTTTCCGCTTTTATTGTAAGTTTATTACCAACTTCTATAGTAGCAGTTGCATTTCCACCTTCCCATAAACTATTGTCTTTGACTCCTTGAAAAACAGCACTATCTCTAACACTTATATCTTCCCCGCAGGAAACTAAAGTAATTACAACAATGATGAAAGAAAGAATTTTTTTCATTATAAATCGATTTTTGAAAAACAAAAGTAACTTTTTAAAACATATTTTCGAATTAAATTTAAAAAAAAAATAGTTTAACATTTTTCCTTTATAATAGCATTAGTGTTTTTCAAATTAAATTGTATATTTGCGCCCTTAATTAACCGAGGTCGTGTACCTCAAAATTTAATCATACGATTATGTCAGTAAAAATTAGATTACAAAGACATGGTAAAAAAGGAAAACCTTTTTACTGGGTTGTAGCGGCAGATGCTCGCTCAAAAAGAGACGGTAAATACTTAGAGAAAATCGGTACTTACAATCCAAACACCAATCCTGCAACTATCGACTTAGACTTGAATAGTGCAGTACAATGGTTGCACAACGGTGCTCAACCAACCGATACGGCAAGAGCAATCCTTTCTTACAAAGGAGCGTTATTGAAACACCACCTAGATGGCGGAATTCGTAAAGGAGCCTTAACTCAAGAGCAAGCAGACGCTAAATTAGCGGCTTGGTTAGAAGCTAAAGCTGGTAAAGTTGACGCTAAAAAAGACGGATTATCTAAAGCTCAATCTGATGCTAAAGCAAAAGCATTCAAAGCAGAACAAGCTGCCAATGCAAAACGTTTAGCTACTGCTGCTCAAGCTGAAGTAGAAGCTGCTGAAGAAGAAACTGCTGAAGAAGTTGCTATAGAGGAAACTCCTGCTGCTGAAGAAGCTCCTGAAGTTGTTGCTGAAGTAGCACCAGCTGTTGAAGAAGCTCCTGAAGTTGTTGCTGAAGAAGCACCAGCTGTTGAAGAAGCACCAGCTGCTGAAGAAGCAAGCGAAGAATCAGAAGCATAATTGATTAGCAATCATGCGTAAAGAAGATTGTTTCTATTTAGGCAAAATCGCAAAAAAATTTAGTTTCAAAGGGGAAGTATTGATCTATCTAGATACCGACGAACCCGAATTATATGAAAATATGGAATCAGTATTTGTTGAATTCAACAACAATCTGGTTCCATTTTTTATTGAAAATAGTTCCCTACACAAAAATGATTTTCTCCGTGTTCGCTTTGAAGACGTTGGCAACGAAGAAGAAGCCGATCGCCTTTTAGGTGCTGCGGTTTATCTTCCATTAAAAATGCTACCCAAACTTAGTGGCAACAAATTCTATTTTCACGAAGTTATCGGTTTCGAAATCGAAGACCAACGCCTCGGTGTTTTCGGAAAAATCGTAGCCGTCAATGACAGTTCCGCGCAAACCCTTTTTGAAGTGCTCAACGGCGATGTCGAAATTCTTATTCCGATGATCGATCATTTCCTAGTGAAAATCGACCGCGAAAACAAAAAAGTAGTGATGAATTTACCGGAAGGTTTGGTGGAGATGTACCTGTAATCAATTGATAATTGATAATTAATAATTGATAATTATTTTTAGGAGCCGGGAAACCTGCTATCCGCTAAAGTCCTCACTGCGTTGCGGGCTATCGCTACTATCAGGGCTAGGCATTTCTGTAAATTTCATATACTTCCTTAATTTGTAAAAAGCGTCATTCAACCTGCCAGGCAATTATCAATTATCCATTGTTAATTATCAATTAAAAAATGTTCCAATTCAAACAATTCACCATCCACCAAGACAAAACCGCCATGAAAGTCGGCACCGACGGCGTGTTGCTTGGCGCTTGGGCCCCTATCGAACATCATCCTAATGCCATTCTCGATATCGGAACCGGAACCGGATTGATAGCTTTAATGCTTGCCCAAAGATCTTCTGCGGAACAGATTGACGCCCTCGAAATCGACGAAAACGCTTACGAACAAACCGTCGATAATTTCGAAAATTCCCCTTGGGGCGATCGCTTGTTTTGTTTTCACGCCGGCTTGGATGAATTTATCGAAGAACCCGAAGACGAGTATGACCTAATCGTTTCCAATCCGCCGTTTTATATCGAAGACTACAAAACCGACAACGAACAACGCGATTTAGCCCGCTTTCAAGATGCTTTGCCTTTTGAAGATTTGGTTGAAGCCGCCGATTTATTGTTGTCAGAAAACGGAATCTTCGCTGTAATTATACCATTTAAGGAAGAAGCAAAATTTCTTGATTTGGCAAAAGACGCTGAATTATTTCCAATCAAAATTACTCGAGTAAAAGGAACACCAACAACTGACATCAAAAGAAGTTTGTTGGCTTTTTCAAGAACTGAGAACACCAATTTCTCGATTAATGAATTGGTTATAGAAACCGCGAGGCATCAATATACCGAAGACTACATCACTTTGACTAAGGATTTTTATTTGAAGATGTAGCCCTAGCCCTGATGGCAGCGGCATCCTTTTGTGAAGCAAAGCGGAACAAAAGATATAGCGAACAGCGGGTTCCAGGCTCCTAAAATTCACATCAAAAAACACTTTAAATTATTTCAGTCTTTGCGTCTTTGCGAGCCATACATTAATATCTCGCAAAAACGCAAAGGCGCAAAGTACCTTTTTAATAGAGATGAAAGATATATGTTCACCAAAGGCAAAATTTTATAAACTGTTAATCGTATTCTCAGAAATGTTTCCCTAAATTTGCAAACGTTTTCGTAAACCAAATTAAACACTATGCGACCAGATTTATTTCAAGCTCCCGATTACTATTTGTTAGATGATTTACTTACCGAAGAACATAAATTAATACGTGATACTGCGCGGGCATGGGTGAAACGTGAAGTTTCCCCAATTATTGAAGACTACGCACAACGTGCCGAATTCCCAAAACAAATCATTAAAGGTTTGGGTGAAATTGGTGGATTCGGTCCTTACATTCCTGAAGAATACGGAGGAGCTGGATTAGATCAAATTTCTTACGGATTGATCATGCAAGAAATAGAACGCGGTGATTCGGGTGTTCGCTCCACCTCATCGGTACAATCGTCATTGGTGATGTATCCGATTTGGAAATTCGGAACGGAAGAGCAACGTCAGAAATATTTACCAAAATTAGCCACTGGAGAAATGATGGGTTGCTTCGGATTGACAGAACCTGATCATGGTTCCAATCCGAGTGGTATGACGACCAACTTCAAAGATATGGGCGACCATTATTTGTTGAATGGCGCTAAAATGTGGATATCGAATGCGCCATTTGCAGACATTGCAGTGGTTTGGGCTAAAAACGAAGAAGGAAGAATTCACGGACTCATCGTTGAGCGTGGCATGGAAGGATTTACCACGCCAGAAACGCATAACAAATGGTCACTTCGTGCTTCGGCTACAGGTGAATTGGTTTTCAATAACGTCAAAGTGCCTAAAGAAAATTTGATGCCAGGAAAATCTGGATTGGGTGCACCGATGCAATGTTTGGATTCAGCTCGTTACGGTATTGCTTGGGGTGCGATTGGTGCCGCAATGGATTGTTACGATACGGCTTTGCGTTATGCGAAAGAACGAATTCAGTTTGACAAACCCATTGCTTCATTCCAATTACAACAAAAGAAATTGGCGGAAATGATTACTGAAATCACCAAAGCACAATTGCTAACATGGCGTTTGGGTGTTTTGAGAAATGAAGGAAAAGCAACGACTGCGCAAATCTCGATGGCAAAAAGAAATAATGTAGATATGGCCATTCATATTGCTCGTGAAGCAAGACAAATATTAGGTGGCATGGGAATTACCGGGGATTATTCAATCATGCGACACAGTATGAATTTGGAAAGTGTGATTACGTATGAAGGCACTCACGACATTCACTTGTTGATTACGGGTGCGGACATTACTGGGATTCCAGCATTTAAATAAAATTGAACATTTATTAAAGTAATAATAAAATTTTATCAAAAAGCTTCTTGGCAACGAGAAGCTTTTTACATTTATGCCTTTTTAATTCTATTGACAAACAAGGAATAACCTATGAAACTATTGACAAATATTACTTTGGGCTTCATTGTCATTTTCTTTGGTTGCAGCTGCAGTAAAGAACAGATAACACCTTATTATAACATAGTAAATCCAAAGCAAATTAATTACTTAGCATTGGGCGACAGTTATACAATTGGGCAAAGTGTCTGCACGACGTGCCGGTTTCCGGAACAATTGAAAGCGAATTTACTAGCCTCTTATCCGAACAATTCCTTTCTTTTGCAGGTCATTGCGAAAACGGGTTGGACCACTACAAATTTATTATCTGAAATTAATTTAGTAAATCCTTCTAACAATTTCGACTTAGTGACATTATTGATTGGCGTGAACAACCAATACCAGAACAAACCTTTTTCGCTATACGAAACAGAATTTCCACAATTGGTTACAAAAGCAATTGCTTTGGCAAAAGGCGACAAATCGAATGTTATTGTGGTTTCTATTCCTGACTACGCTTTCACTCCGTATGGACAAGGGGCAGTAAATATTTCTACTGGGATTGATCAATACAATGCGTTTGCACAAAATTATTGCACAGTAAACGGCATTGCGTTTGTCAACATTACGGATATCACCAGATTGGGATTATCCCAGCCCGAGTTAGTGGCTAGTGATGGTTTGCATCCTTCAGAATTGGCGTATTCAAAATTTGTGGAGCGGATTTTGCCAAAGGCACTTTTGAAGTTAGAAAACTAAATGGATTATACTTCTGGAGCCAACTCAATCTCCAAACCATCCAAATCTTCGGTGATGTGAATTTGACAACCCAATCGGCTATTGGGTTTTACGTTGAAAGCTTCGGACAACATTGCTTCTTCATCGTCATTGCGTTCGGTTTGTAAAACATCATTTAAAACATAACATTGGCAAGAAGCGCACATAGCCATACCGCCACAAATCCCGATAGTTCCTTCAGGAGCTAATTCGTACATCCGAACCAATTCCATGATGTTTAAGTTCATGTCGGTTGGAGCATCTACTTTATGAGTGACACCTTCTCTATCTACTATAGTTATTGAAATATCTTGATCCATATTATTCTATCGATTTTACCACCGCTTTCTCCGCTTCTTTTCTCGTACCGTCAAAACCATCAACACCAGAAACTGTGGTGTATTTCAATACATATTTCTTTCCTGGATTCATGCGTTGATAGATACTTTGGCACATTAAAGTAGCTTCGTGAAAACCACACAAAATCAATTTTAGTTTTCCTGGATACGTATTCACATCGCCAATGGCATAGATTCCGGGAATGTTGGTTTGATAATCTAAAGCGTTATTCACAACAATGGCATTCTTTTCAATTTCTAGTCCCCAATGAGCGATTGCTCCTAATTTTGGTGACAATCCGAAAAGTGGAATAAAATAATCGGTTGCTATTTTTTGGTGTTGCCCGTCAACATCTATCGTTAATGCAGTGAGATGTTTTTCTCCATGAAGTTCGATAACTTCAGCAGGTGTGATTAAATTAATCAATCCTAATTTTTTGAATTCTTGCACTTTTTCAACAGAATCTAAAGCACCGCGAAATTCATTTCGTCGATGAATTAGCGTTACGCTGGAAGCTACATCGGCTAAGAAAATACTCCAATCGAGTGCAGAATCTCCTCCGCCAGCAATAACTATGTTTTTATCGCGAAACAATTCAGGATCTTTGACAAAATACTCTACGCCTTTTTCCTCATAGTATTCGATGTTATTGATGAGTGGTTTTCTGGGATCAAAACTTCCTAATCCACCAGCAATAGCAATAGAATTGGCGTGATGTTTCGTACCTTTGTTGGTGGTTACGATGAACGTCCCATCGTCTAATTTGTCGATGGTTTCTGCTTTCTCGTTGAGGGTGAAACCCGGTTGAAACTGTTTGATTTGTTCCATCAAGTTCGTGACTAAGTCGCCTGCTAACACTTCCGGATAACCTGGAATATCAAAGATGGGTTTTTTAGGATACAATTCGGAAAGTTGCCCGCCAGGTTGTGGCAAAGCATCGATGATATGACATTTGAGTTTTAGAAGTCCCGCTTCAAAGACTGTGAAAAGTCCGGTTGGTCCGGCGCCTATGATGAGTATATCTGTTTCGATCATTCTTTTTTTGAGTTACTGAGTTGCTGGGCACAAAGGTTAGAAAAGCAGCACTTTTATAAACTGATAATTATCATTTTAGATGAATTTGTTATTGCATGTGAGTGTGCGTGAGGGATTGACGCTTTGTCTGAGCTCTTTTTGCGGCGGTGTTCGCCGTAAAAAAGCGAGTGCGAAAAGCCTGGTCCGCCTTTTCGGCGCGACACGCCCCACGAATCTATCCAATATTGACGACCGTTTCTATTTGAGGCGCAAACTTCTTAATCGTCGTTTCTACACCTGCTCGCAACGTCATTTGATTGACACTACAGCTGATGCACGCTCCTTCGAGACGCACTTTGACGTGTTTGTCCTCTTCGATAGAAATCAAGGTGATGTCGCCGCCATCGGAATTGAGAAACGGGCGAATTTCTTCGAGGGCTTTTTCTACATTTAGGGTTAATTCTTCTGTGGTCATTTTTTGGATTATTAGATTATTGGATTGTTAGATTATTGGATTATTAGCATTGAACTTCTTTCTAACAATCTAAAAATTGAACAATCTATTTTTTTACAGCAGAACAACCTGCCATTGTTGTGATTTTGATTGCTTCTGTCGCTGGTAAATTTTCGTTTCTTTTCACCACTTCTTGAACAACATTGCGTGTAATTTCTTCGAAAACACTTTCGATAACAGAACCTGTTTGCATGGCTGCTGGACGACCATAATCGCC
>CANHMG010000060.1 GCA_947461795.1 Flavobacteriaceae bacterium
ACTGTTTTTTTGAATGGTATTTTTGGATTGATCAATATTTAAATTATTCCGAATTGTAATGGCATCTATAGATAGTTCGTGTTTCGTACCAATCTTCTGTTGATATTGTAGACTCATATCATAAAAATAGAAATTCTCTTTACTTTCTATTGGATTGACTGAATTGGTTCCTAAATCCGTTACAATAGTGTTCTGAAAAACCCGATTTCGATAATTTTTGTAGGTGGGAGAAGCATAAAAATCAGTCAAGGAACGTCTTCCAGAAATTTCAATATTGGCTTTAGGAGAAACTTTTAATTTCGAGTAAAACTCCGAACTGATTAAGTTTGTACTAATACTAGATTTGTTTTCTTCAATTGTTTTTGAATGCGAAGAAATAGCAACTAAACTTGAGACACTTTCACCAAAAAATGCGGAGCTCCCATTCTTGGTAACTATAATAGTATGAGCTAATGAGGGGTTAAAAGCAGAAATAAGTCCAAAAAAATGTCCTGTTTGAAACATTCGAATACCATTCCATAAAAACAAATTTTGATCATGAGTTCCTCCTCGAACATTGAGGTTTGAAATAGTTTCGTCAACACTGTAAATTCCAGGAATTTGTTGTAGTGTTTGTAAGACATCAGGTTCGATTAATCCTGGAAGAATACCGAATTTTTTTGGTTTAATTTCAATACTTCCATCTTTCTTTTTGCTAATTCCAGTAGTTAAAAAGCGCTGTGTTACAACTTCGGTCAATTCTTGTGAAAATGAAGTTAAATAAATAGAAGGGCAATTACTAACATATAACTCTTTGACTTCTATAATTTTAGATTGATAACTTTGATGTTTAAATTCAATTGGATTGGGTGAAACTATCGGCAATTCGAAATAACCATTTTCATTAGAAGAAGTGATAGTGTTGGTATTGCTAACTTGGATGCTAGCATTTTCAATAGGTAATTTAGTTTCAAAATCGATTAAGAAACCACACAAAGGTTTGTCAACTTTATGATCATTAAAAATCGTATAATATTTATGGTCAATTACAGAAAATTTTAATTTGGTTTCTTTTTTTAGATAGGCTATTTTATCTTGAACCTTCCATTCTTTTGGAGGTGGAATAATAGTAAAAACTACAATTTCATCTTCAATATAATTGAATTTCACCTCGTGTTGAAGGCTAATTTGTTCTAAAATTTGTTTCAATGGAATAGCCACTTTTTCAATCTGAGCTGAGGCAAAAGTTTGAAAAAGAAAGTAAACAATAAATAAAAAATTGCAACTATTCTTCCACATTAAGATGTTCTAAAATAATTTTATGGTTGGATACTTTTTTATACTTTAAATGATAAATGGAGGATACAATTTGTAATGATTCTTCTAAATTATCTGCAGGTAAAGTACCCGTGAAAAGTTGTAGATTTGAGTTGTTTTTATTTTCAAAGGTGCAGTTAAATTGGCGCTCCATTTCTTCTAATATGGCACTTAATTTTTCATTTACAAAAGCCAATTCACCAGATGTCCATTCAGGTTTTATTGAATTCGAATTAGGTGTTGAAAGTAATTTTCCGTTTTCAAAAGAAACTCTTTCGCCTTTGGTAATAAGCACTTGTTGATTTTTATAATTTACTTTTACGCGACCTTCATAACAAGTCACGTCGAAACGGTTTTTTCGTGCCTTAACATTAAATTGTGTTCCTAAAACGGTTACTTTTCCTAGATTAGTTTGTACTTCAAACTTTTTCCCTTTAGCTACTCTAAAATAAGCTTCTCCATTGAGTTGAAGATGACGATGCGTATCCCAATTCCATTTTGAATATTCTATTTCAGATCCAGCATTCAATACTACTTTTGAATTATCAGGCAATACAAAGGAAGTTTGGTTTCCGTTTTCAGCATATTGAGTAACTGCAATTGTGGTTTTATAAAATAGGGTCAATCCTAAAAACAAAACGAAAACAGCCGCTATTTTAAACCACCAACTTTGATGCATTGAAATAACTTTTACTGTTTTCTTATTTTTAGATATAACATTTTCATACAACTTATTTTCATCAAAAGAAGGTGCTTCTAATTGACTTGAATAAAGTGCGATTTTATGATAGGTTTCGAATTCTGGAGTTTTTTGAAAAGCCACTAATTCAGCCTCTGACATATCTCCAGCCAACCATTCTGCTAATTTGTAATTATCTTCCATTGTGTTTTGATTAGTGTTAAAACAAATAAAGTTTTAAAAACCCTACTTGAATTGTTCAATATTTGTTCGTAATGAAAGAAGCGCTCCATGAATTCTCTTCTCTACTGCTTTTACACTAATATCTAGCATGATTGCTATTTCAGCATATTTTTTTCCTTCAATTCGGTTTAATAAAAAAGCAGTTCGTTGTCCTTCTGTTAAATTGGCAATTGCTTTTTCTAATTTGATTTTGAATTGATCTTCTTCTAAAATAAATTCAGGATTAATATTCGTTCGATCGTTTACGGAATTGTTTTTAGAATAATTTAAAACGACCTTTTGATGCGCAATCTGATTTAAAGTGGCATTGTTTGCTACTGTATAAATAAAAGATTTGGCTTTTTCAGGCGGAACATCGGCACAGTTTTCCCATAGTTTGATAAAGGCTTCTTGCGCCATATCATTGGATTGTTCTACATTCCCGTATTTGAAATACAAATAGTTGCGTATAGATTTGACATTGTCTTTAAAAAATCTTGAATATATAATTTCGTCACAAATGCCTTTTGAATGGGAATTATTCATAATAATCTAATCGATTTCTGAAAGTGAAATTAGTAAAAAAAAATGTTGTAAGTAGGGTTTTTTTATTGAAATTTGTTTTATAGATGTCAACATAGTCTACAAAACATGAAAAACTATATTTTATTTCTTATAATAGTGCTTTTTGGTAGTTTTTACTCTTGTCAAAAAGAGGATAATAATCAAAGTGCAACAACTCAAAACTTAACGAAATCCTCTACTTTGACTTCATTGGTTTCGAGAGTTTGTCAATATCCAACCTATAAAGATAATGTTATTGATGGTACTAGTTCTTTTGCTATTCTTTTGCCAGTAACAGTAACGGTAAATGCTAATATTGTTACCTTATTGGATTCCAATTACTATCAAACTGTAAAGGATATCAAAAATGAATATTCAACAGATGATGATGTGATTCATTTTAGTTTTCCTATCCGATTGAAATATAAAAATTATCAAGAAGTATTAGTAAATACTCAAGAACAATATGATAGCATTTTTGCTTCAAGTTCTCCTGATGATGATTTCAACGAAATCGAATGTATTGATTTTAATTTCCCAACGGTTATTAGTACCTATAATAGTGTTACTCAGACACCCAATGCCATTACGATAGCATCAAATTCTCAATTTTTTAATTTTATTGGAAGTTTAAATGGAGAGGATATATACACTATTGTATATCCATTATCGATGACAAAATCAAATGGTGAAACTACTGTTTTTTCTTCAAATACTGAATTGCAAGCTGGTATAGAAAATAGCATCGAAGATTGTGATGATGATGGTTCAGGAAATACAATTTTATCTGATATTATTGTAAATGGAACTTGGCATGTTTCAAGTTTTATAGACAATGGAGATGACGAAACGTATGAGTATACTGGTTACAATTTTACTTTTTCATCTAATGGAAGTGTGGTTGCTATAAAAAGCACCACAACTATAAATGGAACATGGAGCACCACTATGGAAGATGGCTATTCTAAATTAAATTTAAATTTTAATGATAATCTAATAGAAGAGTTAGAAGAAGATTGGCGTATCCTTGAAAATAATAATTCACTTATCAAACTTCGTCATGTGAGTGGAGGAGGCAGTGGTACAGATTATCTAAATTTTACAAAAAATTAAAAACATCCTAAACAATATAAAAATCAAATGAAAATTTCTCAATTTTATCCAAAATCAGCACTGTTTTTTTTAGCAATTATTTTGATCATTAGTTGTTCTAAAGATGATAAAACAATTGCACAAGGAATTACAGCTGCTCAAGTGAATAACATAATAACAGTTGGAACTTGGAACGTTACTCTTTATGATGAAGCAGGAACTATAGAAACAACTGATTTTACTGGATATTCTTTTGTATTCAATGCCGATGGAACTTTAGTGGCAACAAATACCCCAACAATTAAAAACGGAACTTGGAATTCTACTACAGATAGTGGTTTTGTGAAAATTCCAATAGATTTTGTTGAAGAGACAAAAGGATCATTTAAATCTATTAGTGAAGATTGGATTGTGCTAACAGTTGTTGACTCAAAAATTGAATTGAAACATACGGGTTCCGAAGATGGAAGTATTGACCTTCTAACTTTTGAAAAGATTTAGTAAAAAAAAAACAAGTATGCTCTCTTGTTTTTAACCAGCTATTAGCTGGTTTTTTTAGCGCTATTACCTAAATATAACGTTTTGATTTTAATGACATTAAAGAAGAAATATTTAAATAAGTTAGTTTGTGATTCAAAAGTAATTTTCAGGGTAATTAGTTTACGATATTATCAAACCGTCTGAATTGAAATCATTAATTGATTTTTAATAGAATTATATTCAAATATAATAGAAATAAAAAACCACCTAAAGTAAATAAATACCTTAAGTGGTTTTCAATCAAAAACTAAACAAACAATTATTTTGCTTCTAAAGAAAAATCAAGAGAAACTTTAATGTTTTCAGCAAATTTTTCTTTCACTAAACTAGGAATTTCAATAGCATAATCTTTACTTTTTACTGAAAAATTACTCGTTGCAATTACTTTTCCTGCATTTTCAACCAAAGTGATTTTAGTTTTTATTTTTTTGGTGACACCATGAATAGTTAAATCACCTTCTAAATCATAAGAGGTTTTAGTACCATTTAATTTAGCTGCATCAAAATTGTCAATTTTACCTTTAAAAGTAGCTTTTGGAAACTTAGACGATTCCATATAATTTTCGTTGAAATGTTCTTCCATCAATGGAGATTTAAACTTAAAAGATTTTATTAGAGCTAAAGCAACAAATTCACCAGTAGCTTTATCAAAAATGCAAGAGGCACCGGTATTGGTTCCAGCAATTTCAACTAAATCTGGCATGGAAGCATCAAATTTTATTTCTCCAGAACGGGTCATCATTTTTTGAGACATCATGGCTTCTCCAGCCAATAATGATAACGCAACAATCAGTATTCTTTTCATAATTTTTTATTTTTTAATGTTCAATATATCCTTGTAAAGCCCAATCTTGTAAAATATTTACTCTTGCTTGTGGCATTCTTCCACTAGTAGGCATTATAGCGCCACACGTTCCGTCAATTCTGCATAAAACACTTCCATTTTCACAAGCGTCTTTCACCATTTCGTACGATTCTAAAAAAGGCGTTTGGTTGTAAACAGCATTGTGACATGATAGGCATTTATCGGCGATGATACCTTTTACATTGGCATCATAAGTAGGATTGTCAACTACTCCTGCTATTTCTTCATAGGTATTTGATTCACATGAAATAAAGATAGAGCCTATTGTAATAGCGATCAAAAGGGTTGTTTTTAGTGTCTTCATAATTAAAATACTCTATACATATTAAATCCAAAATAGATGCTTCCACCATTCCATTTTCCTGTGGTATTCGTAAAATAGGCAACATCATTCATAGCCTGTGAATTGGAGAATACGAGTTGAAATACATGTCCACCAGTTTCAATATCAAACCCAGCAGTAAGTGGATTATGATAATATTCTTTTTCAGGTTCATTCAAACGATATGCATATTCTAAATTGAAACTAATTCTTTTAGATAATTTGCATCTTCCGCCTCCAGCAAACAGCATTTGATCTTTCTTTTCAGTTCCTGGTTGTGCATCGTAAAGATTTTTATGAACTAAAATTGGATTAATTTCAAACGAAATGGATTCATTAAATTTTCTTGAAATCAGTAGCTGTGAAGTATAGGCCAATCGATTGTTGTCCTTAAAATTTGGAAATTCTTCTTTGTCGAACTTTGAAGAATTAATTTCCATTGAATTATATCCGACAATCGTTAATGGAAATCCATTAATTTTTTGACTGACTAATAAATATTTAGCAGATACTTCAAATGTTTTATTAAGGGTGTGTCGAGAAACCCCTAATGATAACCAATTAGCAGGCGCATATATCCCACCAATTCTCGTCAAGGCATTATCCAAGCCAAAGAAATTGTTAATTCCTTCTGTCAAATCACCGAAGCGATGCGAAACTAAAAAATACCATTCTCCTTTAACAGGAAGTTTTGTAGATTGCATACTACATACTTGCAATCCTTTAAATGCAGCCATTTCAATCTGTTTGCCTGTTGGTTTTATAGAATCCAATTGATTCAATAAATCATCTTGAGCTGAAGCAAATCCAGCGACAAAAAAAATCAAAAAGAATGTCAATACTTGTTTTAAATTCATCGTTCTAATAGTTATATAGGAAAACATTGATCAAGTTTTATTTCACCCATAAAATCATCAAAGCCAACAACTCTTCCTTTTAGAGTAATAGATTGATTTAATTTTATTTTCGAATTTTTTGATTTTAAATCACATACAATGTTGTCATCAACAATAATTTGATTGGCATGTATTTCGGTAACAATTCCTTTAACCGCAACTGCTTTTTCTAAGTATTTTTTATTTGCCACTGTTGCATTTTCATTGAATTCCTTTGTAATTTCATTAGAAGTTACAGTGAAATTGGTAGCTTCATTAGACAAATTTCTTGCCCCACCATGCATTACATAATTATATCCGAGAACACCTATAATGGTAAGAAGCAAGACGAGACTTAAAATGATTTTTAATTTTTTCATGATAATTTTATTTAATTAATTACAATTTTTTTAACCACTTGGTCATTGTCGTTTGATATTTCCATAAAATAGAGACCCCTGTTTAAACCAGTCAAATCAATACTATTACTTTCGTTTTTATAATCTGGATTAATTTCTTGAATCAGTTTTGCATTGATATCGAATACTCTGATTTTGTTGATGGGCGTCATGTTATTTTTTCCAATCGTAAAAATGCCATTTGATGGATTTGGAGCAATGGTTATATCCTTTAAAAGAGTAAAATCTTCAACTCCTAACACAGCCGAAAAAGACATCGTCGTATTATTGAAAGAAGAATGTTGACTAGCTACATTCGTTGAAGGTCCAACGCCCCATACAACATTTAATGAATTTAAAGTATAAGCAAATGTATAGTCCTTCGCATCACCAGTACTGAAAGGTCTTGTCATAATTACTGTTCTTGTAGTTCCTACGACAGTATTGCTTACTAAAGTTAAATTGTTAGTGGTATCAGTGGTAGGAGCAACATGTCCGTTTGAAGTAAAATACTGATCCAAAAGTGTTGTTCCATAGGTAATGACATCTTTGTTCGTTGCCATTGAAGTGCAGTTTAATCCAAGCGAAATCCATTTGGTAGAGGGTCCAACCAATGTTATGGTCACTATTGAAGTAGCCGAATTCAAGTTGATTTTTGCTTTCATACTTCCCATCGTTACTAGTGGAGTTTCTTTTTGTTGCGCCAAGTTTAGTTGTGTCATTCCGATACAAACTAATAATAAATAAATTTTTTTCATGATTTTTAGGTTAAGATTTATAAATGGTTAAGTGTCAATTATTGGTCAAGTAGAATTACTAATTCTGTGTTTTTATTAAAGTTAGCATAGTCAAGTGCTATTCTTCCGTCTACATCTTTGATGGTTTTATCAGCTCCAGCTTTTACCAGCGTTTTCACAATCGGTGTTTTACTAAAAAAGGTGGCATGTATTAATGCAGTTTTGCCACTGGCATCTGTTTTGTTTAAATCCGCTTTTACAGCGATTAATTTTTCAATGATGGCAATATTATCAGCCATCACTGCTGCCATTAAAGCAGTTCCCATTCCAGAATTATAATTCACGTCTTTTACTTTGTCTGCAAGGAATAAAGCAACCTCAGTGTTGCCTCTATAACTTGCTAAAATCAATGGACTTGATTTACGTTCGTCTACCGAATTAATTAATTCCGGATTTTTTTTGTAGGCATTTTCAATTTCTTGTAAGGTTCCTTTTCTTGCGATATCGAAGATGTTTTTCTCTTGTGACATCCCAAGAAAAGGTAGAAGCAAAAAGGTTATATTAATTAGTATTCTATTCATTGTTTTGACTTTCAAATTATTAAGAATAAACCCTTAATGAAGAACCGGTTAATGCTGTGTTATAGCTTTTCAAATTACTCGAAGCCGGTCCTTGTGTTACGGTTCCGTTACTACTAAATTTGGCTCCATGATTCGGGCAATAAAAATCATTCTCATTCGCTACATATTTCACATTCGTTCCTTGATGTGTACAGGAAGCAGAAACGGCTAAAAATTCTCCTGAATTAGTTCTTGCTACTACAATTCCATTGGTTGTTAAATAACCTCCGTTGGTTGCTAGTGCTCCTGTAGTAATATCTAAAGTAAAATCAACATTGGTTGGAGCTGGAGTTGTATGACCGTTATCTTCACTACTACAACTACTCGCCAAACCTCCAATGCAAGCAGGAATTAACACTGCTGCTGCTCCAAAACCTACGCTTGCGAAAAATTCTTTTCTAGTCATTTTAATTTTATTAATTATTGATTGGATAGCTAATAAACAAGTAGCTATAGTAATACCCTACTTATGAAATACATTTTTAATTTATAAATGCTGAATTAAAATAGATTCGTTATTTGATTGTAAATTTCCATTTATTTAGAAGTTCATTTGTTGTTTAATTTTTAGAATTATTTCTAAAATTCTTGTTTTATTAAGCATTTTTTTATGTAATAATCCTCAAAACTTCAAAAGCAAATGCTTAAATTTGCCTGCATTTTGAAATGAATTTCAACTCCTAAAGACACATAAAATCATGTTCGATAATTTAAGTGATAAACTAGACAAAGCCTTTCATATCCTAAAAGGACACGGAAAAATCACCGAAGTAAATGTTGCAGAAACGTTGAAGGAAGTTCGTAGAGCTTTATTGGATGCGGATGTTAACTTTAAAATCGCTAAGGATTTTACAACAACAGTAAAAGAAAAAGCAATTGGTCAAAATGTATTGACGACTTTACAGCCAGGGCAACTATTAGTCAAATTGGTGAAAGATGAATTGACTGAATTGATGGGAGGTGACGTTGCTGGAATTAATCTTTCTGGAAATCCAACAGTAATTTTAATGTCAGGTTTACAAGGTTCTGGTAAAACAACTTTTTCAGGAAAATTAGCCAATTTTCTAAAAACAAAAAAGAATAAGAAGCCACTTTTAGTCGCTTGTGATGTCTATCGACCAGCAGCAATCAACCAATTGCATGTTGTTGGAGATCAGATTGGTGTTGAAGTGTATTCGGAATTAGGCAATAATAATCCAGTAGAAATTTCTTTAAACGCCATTAAATACGCCAAAGAAAAAGGCTATAATGTTGTGATTTTCGATACTGCGGGTCGTTTGGCAGTGGATGAAGAAATGATGAACGAAATTTCGAATGTGCATCAAGCGATACAACCACATGAAACCTTATTTGTTGTGGATGCAATGACTGGTCAAGATGCTGTAAATACTGCTAAAGCTTTCAATGATCGTTTAAATTTTGATGGAGTTATCTTAACAAAATTAGATGGTGATACTCGAGGTGGAGCTGCTATTACGATTAAATCGGTAGTCAACAAACCGATTAAGTTTGTTGGAACTGGGGAAAAAATGGATGCGATTGATGTATTCTATCCCTCTCGTATGGCGGAACGAATCCTTGGAATGGGGGATGTAGTTTCTTTAGTAGAAAAAGCACAAGAGCAATATGATGAGGAAGAAGCTAGAAAATTGCAAAAGAAAATTGCAAAAAATGAATTTGGGTTTGATGATTTTTTAACTCAAATTCAGCAAGTAAAGAAAATGGGGAATATGAAAGATTTAGTTGGAATGATTCCAGGTGCTTCAAAAGCAATGAAGGACGTAGAAATTGAAGACGATGCTTTCAAACATATAGAAGCCATCATCTATTCGATGACGCCTAAAGAACGAAGTAAACCGGCTCTCATCGATATGAAAAGAAAAACCCGTATTGCTAAAGGTTCCGGTAGAAAAATTGAAGAAGTCAATCAGTTGATGAAGCAATTCGACCAAATGAGCAAAATGATGAAAATGATGCAAGGCCCAGGCGGAAAACAAATGATGAAGATGATGGGCGGAATGAAAGGAATGCAGTAATATGATTTAGGGTTTAAGGTTCTGGTTTCAGGATTTTAAACCCTAAATTTTTAGAAATTTTCTATAACCTTTAATCCAATTCCCTTGACCTAATACCTAAAAGACATGCAACTATTAGACGGAAAAAAAATAGCGGAAGATATCAAAATTGAAATCACTGCAGAAGTTGATTTGATGAAGAAAAACAACGAGAAAGTGCCGCATTTAGCAGCAGTTATTGTTGGAAATGATGGCGCAAGTTTGACGTATGTTGGTAGTAAAGTGAAAGCATGTGAACGTGTTGGATTTGAATCTACCTTGATAAAAATGCCTAGTACCACTTCAGAAACGGAGTTATTGAAAAAAATTAAGCAACTCAATCTAGACGATAACATTGACGGTTTTATTGTGCAATTGCCTTTGCCGGATCAGATTGATACTCAAAAGGTAATTATGGCGATTGATCCTAGAAAAGATGTCGATGGATTTCATCCTGAAAATTTCGGAAAAATGGCATTGGATATGACGACTTTTATTCCGGCAACTCCTTTTGGAATTCTGGAATTGTTAGAACGATATGGAGTCGAAACCAAAGGGAAACATACCGTCGTTATTGGAAGAAGTCATATTGTTGGAAGACCCATGAGTATTTTGATGGGACGTAAAGGATTCCCTGGAAATTCAACCGTAACTTTAACCCACAGTTACACCAAAAATATTGCTCAAATCACCACTCAGGCAGACATTATTATTACGGCACTTGGTGTACCTAATTATCTAAAAGCAGAAATGGTCAAAGATGGCGCAGTGGTTATCGATGTCGGAATCACTCGTGTTGAAGATAAAACTACTGAAAAAGGGTATCGAATCACTGGTGATGTTGATTTTGAATTGGTCAGTAAAAAGGCCTCTCATATCACTCCAGTTCCCGGTGGTGTTGGACCAATGACTATTGCGATGTTATTGAAAAACACTCTTTTGGCGAGGGAACAAAGAAGATTATTGAATAAGTAAAACTTTGCGCCTCTGCGCCTTTGCAAGCTTTCAATATTTTCTCTCAAAGTAGCAGAGGCGCAAAAAAATAAACTAATAATCTCCTTTTTTCTTAAATCTAGGATCATCTCGTTGGATGAATTCCGTTCTGCGTTTTGTAGTTTCTATTTTAGCTTCGCTCAGTTCGGCTTTGCCTCGTGTTGAGAAACTCGCTTCTTCCGTTTTGCTAGATGGTTCGATGAGTTGGTGGAGTTCTTTGATTTCAGCCTCCGTCAATTCGCGGTATCTACCAACAGGAATATCCAATGAAATGTTGATGATTCTGATTCTTTTTAATGCTGTTACTTCATAGCCTAAAAATTCACACATTCTACGAATCTGACGATTCAGTCCTTGTGTTAGAATAATTTTGAAGTTGTATTTGCTAATCTGTTCCACTTTACATTTTCTAGTAACCGTATCTAAAATCGGAACACCATTCCCCATTTTTTCTATGAATCGATCCGTAATGGGTTTGTCGACAGTAACAGTGTATTCTTTTTCGTGGTTGTTTCGAGCTCGTAGAATCTTGTTGACAATATCACCGTCATTGGTCATAAATATCAATCCTTCGCTGGCTTTGTCGAGCCTACCGATGGGGAAAATACGTTTGGGATAGTTGATATAATCTACGATGTTGTCGCGAACGTCGAGATTGGTGGTACATTCGATTCCGACGGGTTTGTTGAAAGCGAGATAGATTAACTTTTCGTTATTGTCACGGATGATTTTCCCGTCGATACGAACTTCGTCGCTTGGGGATACTTTGGTTCCCATTTCAGGAACAATTCCGTTAATGGTAACGCGTCCGTCTTCGATGAGTTTGTCGGCTTCTCGACGGGAGCAAAATCCTGTTTCTCCTATGAATTTGTTGAGTCGTTTGAGAGATTCTTCCATGGGGTAAATTTAGTTTTTTTCTATGAAAAAGGATTGTTAGATTGTTAGATTATTCGATTGTTAGATAATCCTAAGTTCTTCTACTGAAAACAAAAATTCCAATTGTTATCGGAAATCCTAGCCCTGATGGCAGCGGTATCCTTTTGTGCCGTTTTCGGCGCGAAAGATATAGCGAACAGCGGGATTAAGCTTCTACTAAAAAAGCAATAATTTTTTCATTGATGGATTCATCACGCAAACTGTGGCCGAATCCAGAAGTAGTAATCAATTGGACTGATTTCCAGCTAGAAGCCATTTTTTGAGCTTCGATTATTTGAACGACAGTATCTTCGGTATCATGAACAATCATTCCTTTGAGTTGGCTCGTTTTCAAAAAATATTTTCCTGAAAAATCGTCAATATTGATTTGAAATCGATCTAAAATATACTTGTGAAAGGCTACTCTGATTTTATGATTCAAGCTTAGTAGCTTGAGATAATTCTCGAGGATGATACTAAAATCAGAAGGCGATCCTAGTAGCACCATTTTTTCTAAATTGTGGTTGGTGAACTTATGTTGATAATAAATTGCTGCAATTCCACCCATAGAATGCCCGATGATATGTTTGGGCTGGTGTTTTTGAATAACAACTTCAATAAACGAGGCGTATAAAGGCACATTGAACTCTTTTCCGCTAGACAATCCATGAGCGGGAGCATCTAAAGCAACTATGGTATGTCCGGTTTGGATAAGATTTGGCAAGAGTTTTTCCCAACGTGCAGAATTACTTTCCCAACCATGCGCTAAAAGGATTACCGTAGAATCCCCTTTCCATAAATAGGTTTGGATAGAAAAATCTTTTTTTTGAAGGATTTCGAGTTGGGAATCTTGTAGAAATTTAGGTAAATTTTCTGGAATTAATTTTCCTAATCTTGGATTGCTAAAGAACTTATAGGCTAATTTAAAAGCTTTTTCTGGAGCTACATAACTTAGGATGTTGATGTAGCCACCAATTGTTTTTGTCAATAGAAATTTATATATTTTTTCCATAAAAAAAGCCCCGATAAACGAGGCTTGTTATTTTAGATCAAGGAGAATAATTTCTCCATTTTTTCTCTTTCTTCTTCAGCCAATGAAGAGTCGACTAGGATTCTTCCTGAATGTTCGTCGGTAATGATTTTCTTTCTTCCAGCGATTTCCACTTGAGTTTGTGGTGGAATGGTAAAGAATGAACCTGCAGAAGCACCTCTTTCAATAGAAACAACTGCTAAACCGTTGCGAACGCTAGAACGAATTCTTTTGTATGCTTTTAATAAACGCTCTTCTATTAATTCTTCAAATTCTTTAGATTTCTGAGATAAGAAAGCTTCTTCTTTTTGAGTTTCTGCCATGATATCACTTAATTCTGATTTTTTGTGTTTTAAGTGAGACATTTTAGCTTCCAATTTTTCTTTCGAACTATTGATGGATTCTTTTTTGTGTTCCATGGTAGCTTTCAATTCTTTCATTTGCTTTTCAGCCAATTGAATTTCTAATTCTTGAAATTCAACTTCTTTCGTTAATGAATTGAATTCACGGTTGTTACGAACGCTATCTTGTTGTTTGGTATATTTTTTAATCGCCAATTGGTGATCTTCAACCGCACTCTTTTTTACTTTGATTTGCTCTTCAATTTGCTCTAAATCTTTTTTCAATTTATCTTGACGTGCTAATAAGCCAGCAACTTCGTCTTCTAAGTCTTCCACTTCTAAAGGCAATTCACCTCTTACATTTCTGATTTCATCAATACGAGTGTCAATTAATTGCAAGTCGTATAACGCTCTTAATTTCTCTTCTACAGTCAATTCTTTTGTATTCGCCATAATCTTTATAAGTACTTAACAGGATTTGTATTTTCTTCTGATAAAACGATTGCAAAATTAGGTATTTTTTTCTGAAGAAAATCAACAATATAATTTTTTGTGTAACGTTCGCTTTCAAAATGCCCAATATCCGTCAAAAGCAACTGATTTTCAGACTCATAGAAGTTGTGATACTTTAAATCTGCTGTAACAAAAGCATCGGCACCCGCTTGTATTGCATTTTTGATGGCAAAACTACCTGAACCGCCTAATACCGCCACTTTTTGTATCTTTTTACCTAAAAATTCGGTATGTCGAATAGCTGTAACTTGCATTTTATCTTTTACCATATTCAGAAATTCAGATTCAGATAAAGGCTTTTCTAGTACACCAATGGCCCCTAAACCAATATTTTGATGTTGATTTTGGAGCTCATAGATTTCATAGGCCACTTCTTCATAAGTATGACTTTTAAAAAGCGCTTTTAGGATTTTTGATTCTAGATGTTTTTCAAAAGTGACTTCAATTTTGATTTCATTGTTTTCTACAAATTCGAATCGTTCGCCAATTTCAGGGTTACTATTTTCATTGCCCATATAGGTTCCGATTCCTTGTGAATTGAAACTACAATTTTCGTAATTACCTATGGTTCCTGCGCCAGCATCAAATAACGCATTGCGAACTTCTTCTGCATTTTCTGGAATGGTATAGGTAATTAGTTTACGAATATAATTAGGCTTTGGAATTAAGATTTTGATGTTTTTCAACCCTAAAGCGCTAGCAAAAATATAATTGACACCTTTTGGATGATTGTCTAAAGCCGTATGAACAGCATAAATGGCAATATCATTTTTGATGGCTTTTATTATAGCTCTTTCTACATAATTTGCTCCAGTAATTTTTTTTAATCCAGAAAATACTATAGGGTGAAAACAAACAATTAGATTACATTTCTTAGCAATAGCTTCAGAAATTACAGTTTCTAAGGCATCATGACACACTAATATTCCAGTAGTTTCATCTTCTTTATTTCCAGTCAATAATCCTACATTATCGAAATCTTCAGCATAAGCTAATGGAGCCATTTGTTCCAAAATTGTAATACAATCTTTAATTTTCATAGTAGTTATTTTAGGTTGACCACACATTTAAATACTCTTTGATGGTCCAGATATCATTGATTTTTTCAAACAAAAGATAACTTCCGCTATTGTGTTCGATGCTTCGATAGAAAGCAACTTTAACTAAAGCAAAATTATTTTTTGAAAAATAGATTGGCTTACTGACAATCATCAATCGCTGATTATTTTCACCATATTGATCCGATACTTTTTGATAATCTTCAAACGATAGGCAACTATTGACTTTCTTTTTGAGATACTGATTTTGGTTGTTGAATACTATATCATAAGCTGCAGACCAATTTTCATCAATAGAGTTGATGATTTGTTTTTTGATTTCCTCTGCATTTGATTTGAGCAAATCGCTTTTAGAAATAACTTCTAAAACTTCCTCATTATTAGGCGCTTTTTTACAGTAAAAACTCAACAATTGCAATCGATTTTTAGCAATGACCTTTTCATTGGCATAATACTTTGTAAAAATAACTTTTAAAAGGGCAGCATTGTCACTCTCTTGAGCGAAAACAACTTTCGATAACAATAAAAAAAAGATTAGAAATGTTGA
>CANHMG010000061.1 GCA_947461795.1 Flavobacteriaceae bacterium
AATTACAAAACCTACAATACAGTCCATTGCCATTTCAATTGGAAAGCGCGATCGCTAAAATCAAATCGCATCCTTCGAATTTGAATAAAGATATAATTGTAATTACCGATGCTATTGGACTTCAAGCCAAGCAACTCAAAAGTATTGATGCTTCCTGGAATACCATTTTTGTTGTACCCAAAGCGGAACAAAAAAACAATGTTGCAATTGATAGCGTTTATATTCAACAAACGTTAGATAATTTCTATGAAATTGGAATTCATGTTTCTTCTTATGGAGATGCTAGTAAAGAGTTTCCAATAGCTTTATACAATAAAGAAAAACTTATTGCCAAGACCATTATTAAAATAGAATCTAAAGAAAAGGAGGTCAATTTTACAATTCCAAAAGAGGATTTTAATGGTTATGCTGCCATTACTGACAATAGCTTAGAATATGACAACACGATGTATTTTAGTATTTCAAAACCTGAAAAACTCCATGTGTTAAGTATCGGAATTCCAGAGAAAAGCGATTTCTTAAAACGCATTTATACTTCAACTGAATTTAACTATAACAACTATTCCCTTTCGAGTTTGGATTACAATCAACTTGAAAATCAAGATGCTATTATTTTAAATGAATTGACAGATATTCCACAGGCATTACAAACTACTTTGAAAACATTTTCAGCCAAAGGAGGCAATGTGATATTTATTCCTTCTACAGAAAATACTGTTTCCAATGCCAATAGTTTTTTGAATAATTTTGGAAAAATTCAATTTCAGAACCTGCAGAACAACGAAAAATTAATTACAAAAATAGCCTTTAACAATCCTGTCTTTAAAACCGTTTTTGAAAAACAAGTAGTTAATTTTCAATATCCAAAAACAGCAACTTCCTTTGGAATAAGCGCCTCATTTCCTGCAATTTTAAGTTATGAAGACCAAAGTGTTTTTTTGACTTCCATTCAAAATCCATTATCCTCAGTTTATGTGTTTACGGCAGCTTTGAATAAACAAAATTCAAATTTTCAGAATTCTCCTTTAATCGTTCCCGTTTTTTATAATATGGCTCAAAGCATTCAAAAAACAGGTGTGTCCTCGATGATTATCGGAGAAACTAATTCAATTTTTATTGATGCTGAATTAGGTAAAGAGGCTATTTTAACTTTAAAAAATAAAGACGAGAAATTCATTCCTATTCAGCAAGTTTTGAATAACAAAGTAAAAATAACCTGCACAGACAAACCTGAACACGCAGGTAATTTTGGAATTTACAAACAAGAGGAATTACTTAAAAACACTAGTTTTAATTACAATCGAACAGAAAGTACTTTAGAGAATAATTCAGAGAACTTACTTTCAGATTTCACACTAAAAGAAACTATCTCATCCGTTTTTGATACCTTGCAAACGGATAGACAAGACAATACCCTTTGGAAATGGTTTGTTATTCTTGCATTATTATTTTTAGTGTTCGAAGTACTCATTCAAAAATTTGTAAAATGAATTTAATTGTCAGAGCTGCTAAAATTATCGACTCGAAAAGCCCCTACAATAATCAAATTGTAGATGTACTTATCGAAAATGGTGTTCTCAAAAAAATCGGAACTTCACTTCCCAATTCAGAACATTTTCAAGAAGTAAAGTTAGATAATCTGCACCTTTCACAAGGATGGTTTGATTCGAGTGTTTCTCTTGGTGAACCAGGATTTGAAGATTGTGAAACCATTTCAAATGGATTGCAAGTTGCCGCCAAAAGTGGTTTTACAGCGATTGCACTACAACCGAATACTTTTCCGGTAATTGACAACCAATCGCAAATTCATTTTGTACAATCAAAAGCTAAAAATACAGCAACCCAACTCTACCCGATTGGTGCGTTAACTAAGGAAAGTTTAGGAAAAGATTTGGCAGAAATGTTCGATATGAAAAACGCTGGAGCCATTGCTTTTGGAGATTATACGAAAAGTATCAGCAACTCCAATTTATTGAAAATTGCGCTACAATATGCTCAAGACTTTAACGGTTTAGTGATTGCTTTTTCTCAAGATTCAGATCTAAAAGGAAATGGAGTTGCCAATGAAGGAGTTGTTGCTACCCGATTAGGATTGAAAGGAATCCCAGCTTTAGCGGAGGAATTGCAATTGGCTCGCAATTTATTTTTATTAGAATATACCGGAGGAAAATTACATATACCGACAATCTCTACAGAAAAATCGGTGGCATTAATTAAAGAAGCCAAAGCTAAAGGTTTACAAGTTAGTTGTAGTGTAGCAGTGCATCATTTGATTTTGACTGACGAAAAATTAGAAGGATTTGATACACGATATAAAGTCACACCACCATTACGAACTGAAACGGATAGAAAAGCTTTAGTGAATGGCGTTTTAGATGGAACGATAGATATGATTACTTCCGATCATAATCCGATTGACATAGAACATAAAAAAATGGAATTCGATATGGCTAAAAACGGAACCATCGGGTTGGAAAGCGCTTTTGGTGCGTTACTTACCATATTGCCTTTAGAAAGTATCATTGAAAAATTGACTTTTGGAAAATCGATTTTTAAAATTCAAAATCAACCAATTCAAGAAGGAAATACTGCAAATCTTACTTTTTTTAATCCTGAAGGGAATTGGGTTTTTACTAAAGAAAATATTCTTTCCAAATCGAAAAACTCAGCTTTTTTAGGCACATCGATGAAAGGAAACGTATACGGAATTTACAATCAAGGAAAATTAGTTTTATGAATAAAAACAAAACTATAGAAGAAGGAAAAACTGCCGCAATCACAAGTTATATTCTAATTGTAGGAGTCTTGATTGCCATTTCGATGAATTCCGAAAATAAGAATTCATTTGCATCCTTTCACATACGACAAGCTTTAGGTTTAACAATTACTTTTCTATCCTTAGGCCTGATAGTCAGTAATTTTAATAGCTTTATGATTTCTGGAACCATGTGGGTTTTTGTATCTGTTTTGTGGAGTTATGGAATATTTACAGCAATAAAAGGTGATATGAAACCCTTACCTTTATTGGGGAGTTTATTTCAAAAAGTATTTCACTTTATCTAAACGACATGAAATTATCTCTGTACTATTTGCTTCGTGAACCTAAAATAAAACTCGATAAAAACCCTTTATTGCTTTTACTACACGGCTATGGCAGTAATGAAGAAGATTTATTTTCTTTTGCTAGTGAACTCCCAGAGGAATATTACGTAATTTCGGTTCGAGCTCCTTATGATATGATGTATGGGAGTTATGCTTGGTATGCTATTAATTTTGATGCGGATGAGAATAAATTTTCAGACCATGACCAAGCAATAGAATCACGGGATTTGATAGCTAAATTCATTGAGGAGTTGATTGAAAATTATCCAATAGAGGCAAACAATATCACGCTTATTGGATTTAGTCAAGGATGTATATTGAGTTATGCGGTTGCACTATCTTATCCTGAAAAAATACAACGAGTCGTAGCTATGAGTGGGTATTTAAATTTAGACATTGTTGCCGAAAATTATACAAGCAACGATTATAAAAATCTTAAAATATTTGCCTCACACGGCGCTGTAGACCAAGTAATTCCTGTAGATTGGGCTCGAAAGGCAAAACCAATTTTAGAAAATTTAGGCATTGAAACGGTCTATAAAGAATATCCTATTGGACATGGCGTTTCTCCCCAAAATTTTCATGATTTTAAGAATTGGTTGCAAAACTAAATTTACTTTATTTTTGATATAAAACCGATTGAATAATCTCGAAAGAAATAGTGTCGTCTTCATTGACAAAATATTTCAAAAGAACTTCACCCCAATATTCCCCATCGCTAAAATCGGCAATAATCCAACGGTGATTTAAAACTTTAGCTTTATTAATAATAAATTTTTGAACTCCTAATTTTTCTTGCCCTGTATAAGGATTTCCACTTGGACTATCATTTAAGTTTATTAATTTTTCTTTTACAAGAGGAATTAATTTCTCATAAGAGATAATTTTTTCGGTGTCTCCAGAATCGAAATAATTTTGAGCATTTTGATTATTTTCTAATGAAAAATAATTGGCATCTTCATATTTTAAAGCTATTGATGCCAGACTATCTTTTAGTTTAGTATTGGTTGTTTTGAATTTTGTTTCGTCAAAAATATCTTTTTTACTATAATACATATAGGTGAAAATATTAAGTAAAACAGCCAAAATAAAAAGGTAAAGAAATAATGATTTTTTCATTGTATTAATTTAAAGTTATATAGTAATTTCTAAAGTATCGTAGGCTACAAATACATTTTTAGGCAATTTTTTTTGTATGTCTTCATGAAATCCAAAAATATGACTGATGTGAGTCAAATAGGCCTTTTCAGGTTGAATTAATGCAATAAAATTTAAGGCTTCCTCTAAATTGAAATGAGAATGATGTGGTTCTTCACGCAATGCATTTACTACTAAAATTCTCACTCCTTTTAATTTTTGAATTTCAATCTCATCAATTGTTTTTACATCTGTAAGATAGGCAAAATCATCAATTCGATAGCCAAAAACTTGCAAGTTACCGTGCATCACATGGATAGGAATGGCCAATTTATTTCCAATTGCAAAAGCTTCATCTGTTTTGACTTCAATCGCTGTAATTGAAGGTGCTCCAGGATATCGGTTTTCGGTTTCAAAAACATATTCAAATCGTTTTTTCAAATTCGCAAGCACTCTTTCATGTGCATAAATTGGAAGGGCTCCTTGTTTAAAATTAAAAGGGCGAATATCATCTAAACCAGCAGTATGATCGGAATGCTCATGAGTATAGAGAATTCCATCAATTTTTTGGCAATTGGAAATAAGCATTTGTTGTCTGAAATCGGGACCACAATCAATTATATAAGAATACTCATCCCAGTGAATCCAAATGGAAACACGCAATCTTTTATCTTTAGAATCCGTACTTAGACAAACAGAATGACGACTTCCAATAACTGGAATACCTTGAGAAGTTCCTGTACCTAAAAAATAGACTTTCAAAATGTTATTTTTTTTACAAAAATACTATTAATTCTCACTTGATAAAGTCCTATTTTGTTAACTTTGTCAAAGTAATACTACGTTACCTCAAATCATGGACAAACAAATAAAATTAAAAGGCGATAAAGTCATTGAGCAAGTTCCTTCAACGAAGGATAAAGCCCTACGTATCAATTTAAATGAAAATATTTACGGGACATTTGCTGAAATTGGTGCTGGACAAGAAACGGTTAGACACTTTTTTAGATCAGGTGGTTCGTCAGGAACAATTGCAAAAGCAATGAGTGCCTACGATAAAGATTTTAGTGACGCCATTTATGGAATTGAAGAAGATGGTCGTTATGTTACTGAAAGTCGATTAAAAAAAATGCTTACTCATGAAGTAAATTTGATTGAAAAGCGTTTAAGCCGTGAAAAACATCCTAACAAGATGTTTTTTAGTTATGCCAATACCGTGTCAACTATAGATTTTGCAAAGCAATTCAAAGGACATGGTTGGGTAGGTATTCGATTTCAAATTGATCCGGAGGAAGACTACAATGACATCAGTATTCACATCCGATTTAAAGAAACAGATGCGCGTTTGCAACAAGAAACTTTAGGTATTTTAGGAGTTAATTTGATTTATGGTGCTTTTTATAAATACAACGATCCTAAAAAACTACTCCGTTATTTGTACGATCATTTAGATAAAGACCAATTAGAAGTAGATACTATAAATTTCTCAGGACCTCGATTTGCTGAAGTCGATAATCGTTTGATGAGTTTACAATTGGTGAAAAATGGCATGACCGATGCGGTAATGTTCGATCCAGAAGGAAAAAACATTTTGCCAGCTGCCATTTTATACAAGAAAAACATCTTAGCGCTTCGTGGAAGTTTCAGACCTGTTACCAGTGTCAATATGGACATGTATGAGAAATCTTTAAAAATGTTTCTCGCGGAAAGTAAAGTTGAAAAAGAAAATACCTTAGTAGTTTTCGAAATCACACTTTCCAACCTTCGATCTGAAGGAGAAATTGACGAAAGAGACTTTATGGATAGAGCGCAATTGCTTTGTTCATTAGGTCAAACTGTAATGATTTCTAATTTCCAAGAATATTATAAAGTAGTAGAATATTTCTCTAATTATACCAAAGCTCGAATGGGATTGGCAATGGGAGTGAATAATTTGATAGACATTTTTGATGAAAAATACTACCGTCATTTAAGTGGTGGGATTTTGGAAGCTTTTGGAAAATTATTCTATCGTGATTTAAAAGTTTTCTTATATCCGATGTTAGATGAAGATGGGACGGTTATTACTTCTGAGAATTTAAAAGTACATCCTAGAATGAAAGAGTTGTATAAGTTCTTTAAGTTTAATGGAAAAGTAGTAGATATCGACGATTTTAATCCTCATAATTTACAAGTATTCTCTCGTGAAGTATTGAAAATGATAAGCCTCGGGAAAACCGGATGGGAAAGTATGTTGCCAAAAGGAATTGCAGAAATCATCAAAAAACACAAACTATTTGGGTTTGATCCGAATAAAATTTTAGAAGAAACTAAGTAGTAGCTTTAAAGAATAGCAACAAGAGCCAAGAAGCAAAAATTAATATATTTTGTTTCTTGGCTCTTGTTTTTTTACTCTTTTTATTTCAAAATTTGAGAAGTATGAGCTTTGGTTTTTACATCCGAGATTACCTCTTGGATAATTCCATTTTCGTCAATTATGAAAGTGGTTCTGTGTATTCCATCGTATTCTTTCCCCATAAATTTTTTGGGTCCCCATACACCAAAAGCTTGAATCACAGCTTTGTCTTCATCTGCTAATAATGGAAATGGAAACTCATATTTGTTTTTGAAATTAGATTGTGCTTTGGCATTATCCGCACTTACTCCTAATAATGCATAATTGTTGGCTTGAAATCGAGCATAATTATCTCGTAAATCACATGCTTCAGCTGTACAACCTGGTGTACTGGCTTTTGGATAGAAGAAAACAACTAACTTTTTTCCTTTATAATCTGCTAAAGTATGCGTAATTCCGTCTTGGTCTTTTGACGTGAAATTTGGAGCTAAATCTCCTTTTTGAAGTGTAGTCATTTTCTGAGATTGTTAGATTTTAAGATTGTTGGATTGTTGGAATATTGGATATATAGTTGAACTTCAAATTTATTATATAGCCCTGCCCCAGATTACTTCATTATACTTTTATTTTCCTAGGAGTTCAGTGAACACTACGTGTGTGAAGTGAAAATCCCGAGTTTATTACGGCTAATTTTTCTTGTAATGACTCAGCGACCAAAGGAAGCTGAAGTGATTTCTTAGAAAAATAGCTTTAAAAACCTCGGTGTTGCAACGGAAAGCTGGATTAGGCACATTGTGAAAATTGTCTTATTTTTACTTTCATAAAAATACAAAAATGACCCAACAAGAGCGTGTAACGTTTGTTATAAATACGTTAAAAGAATTGTATCCGACTATTCCGATTCCATTAAATCATAAAGATCCTTATACTTTGCTGATTGCGGTTTTACTATCTGCTCAATGTACAGATGTTAGAGTGAATCAAATTACACCTTTACTTTTTGCTAAGGCGGATAATCCGTATGACATGGTAAGAATGACTGTGGAAGAAATCAAAAAAATTATTCGTCCATGTGGTTTATCTCCAATGAAATCGAAAGGAATTCATGGATTGTCGCAGCTATTAATTGAACAATATGACGGAATTGTACCTCAAAGTTTTGAAGCTTTAGAATCTTTCCCAGCAGTGGGTCATAAAACGGCAAGTGTAGTAATGAGCCAAGCCTTTGGTGTTCCTGCTTTCCCAGTGGATACGCATATTCATCGTTTGATGTATCGATGGAATTTTACCAACGGGAAGAATGTGGTGCAAACGGAGAAAGATGCGAAACGTATTTTCCCCAAAGAATTATGGAACGACTTGCATTTACAAATTATTTGGTATGGAAGAGAATATTCTCCAGCTCGAGGATATGATTTAGAGAAAGACATTATCACCAAAACGATTGGAAGAAAATCTTTTTTGAAAGAATTAATAAACAAAGGGACACCTAAAAAAATTAAGTAAGTTCTTAGAAAAAAAAATATCCCGATAAGTTTCGGGATATTTTTTTAATTAGCAATTATTTCAATGTTCATTGTACTCGTTTTTAAAAAGCTGAAAGCTTTAGAGTAATTTAATAAAAAAGAAACAGTCTCTTTTTTAGGTTTCATGGAAGGAATGACTAATGTTTTTTTAGAGTAAATTTTTGCCATATTGTAGTTATTGTGTTTATTACTACTACAACGTGGTTCTTTACGATATATTGTTAATTTGTTAAAATAATTTGATGCTTATCGATTACTTTTCTCAAATTCATCAATGCGTAGCGCATTCTACCTAAGGCAGTATTGATGCTAACACCTGTCAATTCAGATATTTCTTTAAAACTTAAGTCTTGATAAATTCGCATTACTAAAACTTCTTTTTGATCGTTTGGTAATTCTTCAATGAGTTTTTTTAAGTCTTTTTCTACTTGCTCAGTAATCATTTGATTTTCTATGGTCGCAGCATTATCAGACATAATAGAAAAAATAGAAAACTCTTCCGTTTCTCTAAACATTGGCATTTTTTTATTTCTTCTAAAATGGTCAATGATAAGGTTATGAGCAATACGCATTACCCATGGTAAAAATTTTCCTTCTTCGTTATAGGAATTGGATTTTAAAGTTTTGATTACTTTAATAAAAGTGTCTTGAAAAACATCATCACTTAAATCTCTATCAGAAATTTTAGAGTAGATAAAACCGTAAATTTTAGATTGGTGCCTATTGATCAATGTAGCCAAAGCGGATTCATCGCCTGCTATATAGTTTTTCACCAATAATGCATCTGGGATTTGAACATTAGCCATAAAATTACTTTTTAGTTAGTTAAATTATTTTGAGAGTAATCTCTAAAAAGTAGTTTTTTGTAATAGGCAAATGTTAAATTAGAATTAATACTAAGCCAAATGTAGCACAATTTATATTAAGTAAACAAACATTAGATTGAAATTTAACATATTTTCTGCAATAAATATTTGAATTGTCAACTTTACTCTGGTTCAGTTTCTTATTTTTTACTTATTTTATATACTGAAAATTTGCCTCAATTGTAGTCTCTGAATTTCCACCAACAAATACTTTAAATTCACCTCCTTCGGCTTCCCAATTTAAATTAGCCGTATAGAATTCAATTGTTTTTTTATTGATGATAAATTGGATTGTTTTAGTTTCGTTAGTTTTTAGTTCATATACAAACTATTATTATATCTGTTCTCATAAGAGAATTAATTACATTTGTGAAAAATCAAAATTGCAATGCTTACAAAGGATCTTTCTATACTTGAACCTAAAAAAAATATCATTATCAAAGGTGCTCAAGTTCATAATCTCAAAAATCTCGATGTTGCTATTCCAAGAAATAAACTTGTTGTAATTACAGGTTTATCAGGCTCAGGAAAATCATCATTAGCTTTTGATACTTTGTATGCTGAAGGTCAACGACGTTATGTGGAAAGTTTATCTTCGTATGCTCGTCAGTTTTTAGGACGATTAGACAAGCCAAAAGTCGAATATATAAAAGGAATCGCACCAGCAATTGCAATTGAACAAAAAGTAAATACAACCAATGCAAGATCAACTGTTGGAACCTCAACAGAAATTTATGATTATTTAAAGTTATTATTTGCTAGAATTGGAAAAACATATTCTCCAATTTCCAATCAAGAAGTAAAAAAAAATACAGTTACTGATGTTATCAATACCGTTAAAACATTAGAAATCGATAGTAAATGGTTGCTTTTAGCACCTATTCAACTTGAAGAAGGAAGAAAATTAGAAGATAAGCTTCAAGCATTATTACAGCAAGGTTTTGCAAGGATTGTAGTGGATTCCAAATTGATTCGATTGGATGAAATTGACAATCAAACTTTAATAACAAAAGATATTTTTCTTGTTATTGATCGAATTATTGTCAAAGAGGAAGAAGAATTTTACAATCGACTATCGGATGCTGTTCAAACTGCATTCTTTGAAGGCAAAGGGATTTGCTTTTTACAAGAATTGGATGCTAAAAAGCAATTCGCTTTTAGTGCAAATTTCGAAATGGATAATATTACTTTTTTAGAACCTAACGTCCATTTATTCAGTTTTAATAATCCCTATGGAGCTTGCCCAGTTTGTGAAGGATATGGAAACATTATTGGAATAGATTCGGAATTAGTTATTCCTAATACTGCGCTTTCAGTATATGAAAACGCTATTTTTCCATGGCGTGGAGAAAGTATGAGTTGGTATCGTGACGAATTAGTCAACAATGCTTATAAATTTGATTTTCCTATACACAAACCATTTTTTGAATTAACTGAATCTCAAAAAGAGCTAATTTGGAAAGGCAACGAGTATTTTCAAGGACTGAATGATTTCTTTAAAGAACTTGAAGAAAAAAATTACAAAATTCAAAACCGAGTCATGTTATCACGCTACCGTGGTAAAACAAAATGCTATTCTTGCAAAGGGAAACGGCTTAGAATAGATGCTTCCTATGTCAAAATTGAAAGCAAAACTATTTCCGATTTAGTGGATTTACCGATTCGAAATTTAGTCGCTTTTTTCAAAGAAATGAAACTAAATGAATTTGATCAAAAAGTAGCCAAACGACTTTTGATTGAAATCAATAATCGATTGAATTTCTTAGTGGATGTTGGCTTAGAATATCTCACCCTCAATCGAAACTCTGCCACTCTTTCTGGCGGCGAATCGCAACGAATCAATTTAGCCACTTCTTTAGGAAGTAGTTTAGTGGGATCTATGTATATTCTAGACGAACCTAGCATCGGTTTACATCCAAAAGACACGGAACGATTAATAAAAGTTTTAATTTCATTACGTGATTTAGGCAACACTGTAATTGTTGTCGAACACGATGAAGATATCATGAAAGCAGCCGACATGATTATTGACATTGGTCCAGAAGCTGGTTCTTTTGGTGGAGAATTAGTGGCTCAAGGCACTTTTGAAGAATTATTGAAAGCGAATTCCCTTACAGCGCAATATTTGAATGGAAAATTAGAAATTGCGGTTCCTAAAACTCGCAGAAAATGGGCGAATTACATTGAAATATTAGGTGCTAGAGAGAACAATTTACAAAACGTGGATGTTAAATTCCCTTTAGAAGTACTTACCGTTATAACAGGTGTATCAGGAAGTGGGAAAAGTACCTTAGTAAAGAAAATTCTTTTTCCTGCCATGCAAAAAAAATTAGATGGAATTGGAGAAAAAGCAGGACAATTTACTGATATGAGAGGGTATTATCATAAAATCAAACACATCGAATACATTGATCAAAATCCAATTGGAAGGAGTTCACGATCAAATCCTGTTACCTATATTAAAGCTTATGATGAGATAAGAGATTTATATTCTAAAGAAAAACTTTCAAAAATTCGAGGTTATTTACCGAAACATTTCTCATTTAACGTTGATGGTGGTCGTTGTGAAACATGCAGTGGCGAAGGTTCGATAAATGTAGAAATGGTTTTCATGGCAGATGTACATTTACCTTGTGATACATGTAATGGCAAACGATTCAAAAAGGAAATTCTAGAAATTTATTTTGAAGGAAAAAATATCGACGATATCCTTACGATGACAATTGACGATGCTATTTCTTTTTTTAATGCAACCAAGCAAGCTAAAATAGTTCAGAAGTTGCAACCTTTACAAGATGTTGGATTGGGTTATGTACAATTAGGGCAATCTTCATCAACGCTGTCCGGTGGAGAAGCGCAACGTATTAAACTAGCTACTTTTTTAGTAAAAGGAAGCACAAAAGAAAAAGCATTGTTTGTGTTTGATGAACCTACAACTGGTTTACACTTTCATGACATCAAAAAATTATTAACTTCTTTTGATGCTTTGATCGAAAAAGGGCATTCCATAATTGTAATTGAACACAATATTGATTTAATAAAATGTGCGGATTATATTATTGATTTAGGCCCTGAAGGAGGCGAAAATGGAGGGCAATTGCTTGCTGTTGGAACTCCTGAAGAAATTAGCAAAAACAAAAAATCAATAACTGGAAAGTATTTAAAAATGAAGTTGTGAGCTTATTCTTGTTCTTCAGTTTCATCTCCAGCAAAGAAGAGATTGAAGACAAAAATCTTTACATAACGCGTTTCATTACTTTCAAAAGAATAGGTAATTTTCTTTTTCTTATGATCTAAAGACAATTTCCCTCTTGCACTTTTAGAACGAAGAATCCACGTAGAAATTCCCTCGTCATCTACAGAATAATTGATGATAGAACCGTGATACAATCTTGATTTACCATCATCTGTTAAACTAATAACAATATATCCACTAGTCTTTGTATTGATTTCACGAATATCGATTACAGAGTGTTCGTATTCAGTATCTTTCAAATCGTAAGCGTCTTTTTCTGGATTCCATACATAAAACAATCTACTATCCGAATTAAACCGTCTTTGATCGTTTAATTTTGTTGGCATCGTTTGAGCAGAAGTCAAAACACTTATAAAAAGTAAAAAACTAGTAATCAGACTCTTCATTTTCTTTTTAATTTTTTCCAAAAGTACAAAAATGAATGAAATGAAATCCTGTTTCTAAAAATACCTAAACTTTTATTGAAAAAGAAATTATTTAGGTACGGTTATTGCCTTATCTTCTTTAAGAGAGAGTATACAAAAAATAAAATTGGGTTTTATTTTAGTTAAATCCCACAAGTATTAAACTATTTGTGGGATTTTTTATATTCATTATTTAAATTTCATTTTTACTTTTCCTAGAAATGAATCTATTATTTGATTAATCTCTGTTGAAATTTTCCAACTATAATTTAGGTAGACGTATACAATTGTGATAAGAATTGATTTCAATAGTATATTAATTAAGGGATGGAAAGGGAAATCCCAAAAATAAAATAATACAAAAATCAAACTAATAATTCCAAAAGAGTGAATTGTTTTGTTGGTAAAAGGAAATAAATTCATTTTTTTTACCACAAACCAAAGTTTAATAGAATTATATACAATAACGGATAATAGTGTTGCTAATGCGGCACCAACAATACCATAAATTGGAATAAAAATCATATTCAAAACAATCATCATAAACACTAATAAAAATCCAAAAAACAAAACCCACTTATAATATTTTGTATTGAGGATAATCGCATTATTGTTTCCTAAAATCACATCATAGAATTTGGACAATCCTATCAAGAAAACAACTAGAATTCCACCACTATACTCCTGAGGAATTAATTGATATATTTCTTTGATATTTAAAAACACTCCTAACAGAACAAAACCACCAAAAACCTGAAGATTTATAGCACTTTTCTGGTACAATTCCCTAAGTTCTTCTTGTTTGTTTTCGCTTATTAGTTTTGCGGTAATTGGATAAATAATTTGTAACATCGCTCTGCTCGGAACTGCAATTACAGTTGCAATAAAAATTGCCACAGAATACAATGCGTTACTGCTTATATTTTCATAGGCTGGAATCATCACTTTATCAAAATCCATTAATAACACAGCCACACTTCCTGAAATGATAATAAAAAAAGAATACCCAAAAATTTCCTTAGAATTATGAGGGATTTTAAATGATAAAACAGGCATTTTAATAGACATGGCATATACTTTCATTACGATAAATTGAAGAAAATACGCTCCAACTAATCCATATATAAAACCATCTTTTGTTAACCAATTCCAATGCACACCAAATAACATTAATAAGATCACTATTCGAACCAATACTTCACTGATAAAATTACCAAAAACCGATTGCATATGCACTTTTACCCAAGCATAATACACTTCGAAATACCCCATACAAATACCAATAATTGGAATTAACCAAAGAAATGGTTTGACAGTTGGGTTTTCTTTTAAGATATAAAAGGCAATTTCATCATAAAAAAAGTAGGTAATTGAAGTAACTGGAATAATCAATAACAAAGGCATCCACAACATAAAGCTTAAAAACTTTTCTCTTTCTTTTTCTGAATTACATTTAGAATAAAATCGAATCATCGTATTGTGCACTCCAAAAGCCATCAAAGGCATCATAATATTAGCGGCAGACAGAAGAAAAGCTACCATTCCATAATGTGTTTTTCCTAAGAAATTAGTGTAGAGAAACAGCGCATTAATGGCTCCTATACCAAAACCAAAATAGGTAATGACTGTATTTTTAATCGATTGATTCAATACAATTCCCATACTTTGTTAGATTTTAGGATTTAGGATTATTGTGCTTAATCTTTCTGTTAATTTCTTTCTAGAAAACGCTTCTAATCCAATAGGATTTACGTTTAGTTTTCCTTCTAAATAGGAATTGTAGGCATTCAATACAACCCTTTTTAATTCCTCTTTTTGAGAATAATCAAAGAAAGTACCTGTATTCGTTTGCTTGATAATCTCAGAAAAATCAGAACCTAACGGACCAATAGCAATTATAGGTCTTCCAGAGGCCATATATTCAAATAATTTCCCTGGAATAATGCTAATTGTATTTTTAGAATTAATTTCAATCAAAAGCAATAGTTGTGATTTCCGCTGTTGAATTAAAGCTTCTTGATGCGAAACATATCCCATATGATTTACAAAATCTTTCAAATTATAACTCTGAATAGTTTCTAAAATATCATTACTAACGGTTCCTATTAATTTTATTTCTAAATGCTCCGAAAAACCTGAAATTTCTTTTACTAATTCAGACAGGCATTGCCATAAAAGAATAGGATTTCTTTCGGATAAAAACGAACCAATATGTGCCAATGAAAAGGTTTTGTCTAGGGTTTGTTTTGAAACATTTTCAATATCATAACCATTTGTAATTACATGAATAGGTTTTACTGTTTTCTTTTGAAATTCTAATTTGGTACTCTTACTTGTTACCAATATTTCATCTGCACTATTTAAAACCTTAGATTCTAAAATTACATGCTTCCCCATTGCTGATGAAGATAGTTTCAATTTATCATGATACCCAATGGTAATCCAAGGATCTCGAAAATCAGCAATCCAACGAATAGGAATTTGATTTTTTAGTCTTAAACCAATTAAGTGCAAACTATGTGGTGGTCCAGTTGTAATAACGGTATCAATTCCGTTATCAAGAATGTATTTTTTTAGATAGGAAACTGAAGGTTTTACCCATAAAACGCGCGCATCTGGAATAAATAAATTTCCTCGAATCCATAACGCAATTTTGTCGAATAAAGACTGTTTATGGGTCGTTGGAATAATTCCAGAGCTTATTTTTTTTGTTTTAGTTTTTGAAAAAAAAGAAGCCATAGAATACGGCTCCATAATTTTCCTTTTAAGCACAATAACTTGATTCGGTATTTCTTG
>CANHMG010000062.1 GCA_947461795.1 Flavobacteriaceae bacterium
CCAAAGCAGGCGCGATAACCGAGCTACGCTACACCCCGAAAAAAAATACTGCGGAGAGTAAGGGATTCGAACCCTTGGTACAGTTTCCCATACGCATGTTTAGCAAACATGTCCTTTCGGCCACTCAGGCAACTCTCCAAACTTAAAGAACGTATAGGCATTTAAGCGGTTGCAAATGTAACTTTCTATTCTATATTTTACAAATTATTAGAATGTTTTTTTTCTATGAAAATTAAAGTCATTAACAATCAAATGCATAGCTTTTTTATAGGGTTAAAATTGTCAAGATTATTACTGAAAATAGAATAAATCAGCATAATAATGTATGATTAAAAGTTGCCAATTATAAATCAAAATTTAATATTATTAAAAATGTAATTTAGTATTTCTTGAAAATGATTAAATTCGCAGCAAATAAATAAACTATACCAGTATCATGAATAAAAAAGTAGTCATTGTTTCAGCAGCTAGAACACCAATTGGAAGTTTTATGGGAGCATTATCCACTGTAAGTGCACCACATTTAGGTGCAGCAGCAATTAAAGGTGCTTTAGAAAAAATTAATTTAGACCCTAATTTAGTTGATGAAGTGATTATGGGAAATGTGGTACAAGCTGGAGTTGGTCAGGCGCCAGCTCGTCAAGCTGCATTGTATGCTGGTTTACCAAATACTGTAATTGCAACAACAATAAATAAAGTATGCGCTTCAGGAATGAAAGCCGTAATGCAAGGTGCACAAGCTATTATGGCAGGTGATGCTGAGATCATTATTGCAGGTGGAATGGAAAACATGAGTATGATACCACATTATATGCATTTGAGAAATGGCGTTAAGTTTGGTCCTACATCGATGTTAGATGGTATGCAAAAAGATGGTTTGCAAGACGCTTACGATAATAATGCCATGGGAGTTTCCGCCGATTTATGTGCTACAGAATATAAAATCACCCGTGAACAACAAGATGCTTTCGCGGTTCAATCCTACGAGCGTTCTGCAAAAGCTTGGGAAGCTGGAAAATTTGATGATGAAGTGGTCCCAGTTGCAGTGCCACAAAGAAGAGGAGAGCCTGTAATGGTGACTAAAGATGAAGAATATACCAATGTGAAATTGGATAGAATACCTTCTTTGAATGCTGCTTTTACAAAAGAAGGCACTGTTACTGCTGCCAATGCTTCTACTATTAATGATGGTGCTGGTGCTGTGATTTTGATGAGTGAAGAAAAAGCCAAAGCGATGGGATTAACTCCATTGGCAACTATAGTTAGTTATGCCGATGCGGCTCAAGAGCCAAAATGGTTTACCACGGCTCCTGCCAAGGCGTTACCAAAAGCGTTAAACAAAGCAGGTTTACAATTGAGCGATGTTGATTTCTTCGAATTTAATGAAGCTTTTTCAGTAGTTGGTTTGGCGAATGCTCAAATCTTAGGATTAGACAACTCGAAAGTGAATGTGAATGGTGGTGCTGTTTCTTTAGGTCATCCATTAGGGTGTTCTGGAGTTCGAATTATCATTACGTTGATGAATGTATTGAAACAAAACAATGCAAAGATTGGAGCGGCTGCGATTTGTAATGGTGGCGGTGGTGCTTCTGCGATTGTGATTGAAAGAACTTAAATCTTAAACAAATGAAAAAACTTGCAATTTTAGGTGTTAAATATTTTTTAATAATTTTATTTTCTTTTCAAATTAACGCACAGAATTCTGAAAATAAAATTATTTCAATTGCTGAAAAACAATTATTAAAAACACTTTCTTTAATTCCAGAAGGACAGGAAAGTTCCTTTGGTTTTATAAATAGAAATGAATTCAATCAATGTACTATCGGTAGTCCAATTCAAATCATTACTCTCGCAAAAAATTTTGATAAAGTTGATTTGCAGAATAAAATCATTATGCAAAATGAATGGAGGATTCCAGTAATAAGTGATAATCATTACAAAACGCTTTTAACTGTGTATAACAATGGAAGTCAATATGAAGTTGTGGATATTGGTGGTAGTGGATTAGCAAAAGAATTAGAGTTAAATTCTAAAAATAAAAATTCTTCCAGTAAACTTTGTCTATTAAGGATTTATCAACTTTCAAAAGATTTTATGGTAGTCGTACCCAATGGAGAATCCTTTGATAAAGCGACTTATTTCCCGATAATAAGCGGTGATAAGAATATTTTCTTAAAATCAAGTTATAATTATAATGAAGTGATTGAACTTATTACTAAACTCATTAATAAATAGGATATGAAAAATCTACTTTACTTACTTATTCTTTTGCTTTTTTTTAATATAGGTAATTCTCAAGTTTTAAATTTTACAGCACAAATACAAGAACAAGATCAATGGTGCTGGGCTGGTGTTACCAAATCCATTTTAGAGTATTATGGTGAAAATAGTACTCAATGTCAAATTGCAGATTACGCAAGATCGGTAATAAGTTGGCATGACTTCGGGTCAGTTGATTGTTGTCTTGATCCTAGTCAAGGATGTAACTACTGGAATTACAATTGGGGAAATGCTGGAAGTATTCAGGACATTCTTGTTCATTTTGGTAATATTCAAAATTATGGTTACGGAAATAAATTATCATTAAATCAAATTAATACAGAAATCACTGCTCATAGACCTTTTGTCATTAGATGGGGCTGGGTAGCTGGTGGAGGACATTTTTTAGTTGGATATGGAATTAGTAATACCAATTCCATTCACTACATGAACCCTTGGTTTGGGGAAGGACTGCACATTAGTACCTATGATTGGATGGTAGGAGATGGTAATCACAATTGGACACACACGAATATTCTGACAACAAATCCTTTAGGTTCGAGTGAATTTAGCAGTGATGACGCAAAAATTTTAGTTTCTCCAAATCCAGCGAATCAATTGTTGACGATCAGCACAAAGGATGATTTTCAAAACATAAATATTAAAAATATTTTAGGAGCATCTATTTATTCTGAAAAAAATATCAATTCTAAGGAATATATTATTGATGTTTCCTCTTTTCAATCTGGAGTTTACTTGATAGAAGTAGTTTCAAATAACAAGAGTTACATCACGAAGTTTATCAAAAATTAATTTATCTCCTTTTGATACAAAATACAAATATGAATGTTTGGGATTTGTAATTTAGCTATTATTCCATTGCGGGCCGAGCCTAGTGACCGAAGCGAAATCGTTTCTCAGGTTTTGTTTGGGGAACATTTTGAGGTGTTAACTTTAGAGAAGCAATGGGCTAAAATACGCATGCAATTTGATGGTTATGAAGGTTGGATTGACTCTAAGCAATACCAACTTATTCTAGAAGAACAATACAATCAATTGAGTGAAGATGTGATTATATTGAATTCAGATTTAGTAGAATATATTACTTCGCCCAATAATTTATTAATGCCGATTCCTCTTGGAGCTTCTTTATCTTTTTTGAATCACAGTGAGATTAATATTGCTAATTTTGATTTTGAAGGAATGAAGATTAGTGGTGTTAAACCTAAATCCAATTTGATTAATACATCGTTTATGTTTTTGAATGCTCCTTATTTATGGGGTGGAAAAACACCTTTTGGGATAGATTGTTCAGGTTTTACACAAATGGTTTATAAGTTGAATGGTTATGTTTTAAAAAGAGATGCTTCTCAGCAAGCTACAGAAGGAGAAGCTTTGAGTTTTATTGAAGAAAGTGAACCTGGAGATTTGGCTTTTTTTGACAATGAGGAAGGAAAGATTATACATGTTGGAATTATCATGGACAACAATTATATCATTCATTCGAGTGGAAAAGTCAGAATTGATCGGTTAGATCATTTGGGTATTTATAATGCAGAAACGAATCGACATACCCACAAGTTGCGGGTTATTAAGAAAATGATATAAAAAAAGCCTGTCAATCGACAGGCTTTTTTTGCTACAATAGAAAATTTATTTTCCCATTTTAGCTTTCAATGCTTTTTTCTTGTCCGATAATTCTAAAGCTCCGTAAATACTAAGGAGCATTTCACCTACTTCAGTTTCAGGTTTCAATTCATAGGCTTTTTCAAGGGAAGGAATCGCTGAACGGTACATTTCATCTCTTTGCTTTTTTAATACTTCATAGCGTTTGTTGTCTTTTTCCGAGGTTCCTAATTTGTTCATTTCCTCGACAATTTTTTGTTCATCGCGCATTTTCAAAATAGCTAAATTAATGTAAGAGCCCTGAAAATCAGGTTTTAACGAAATAGATTTCTGATAATAATTTTCAGCAGCAACCGGATCTGTTTTTGCTGAAGCTATGCCGAGGTTGAAAAACAAATTATAATCGTTAGGGTTTTTTTCAATTATTTTTTCAGTTAATGTCTTGTACGTTGCCATATCGCCCATTTTTAAATAAATTTCGGCTTCGGCGTTCAACAAATCGATATCATCCGGATTGACTTGCTTCGCCTCTGCTATAGCCGCTTTTGCTTCAGCATTTTTTCCTTGTGAAATATAGATAGATGCAATATATTTAGCAATATCAGCTTTTCTAGAAGGTGTCTTTTCATCCCTTGGAGTAGTGGCTAATTTCAAACGGACCTGATTGTCTCTGTTCTTTTTGGCATCGGCAGTATTTCCGTAATATTCTTCTTGATCGGAAACTGCATTTTTTGCGTAATAGCTTATACTTTCGCCAGTGTAATTTGCTTTTTTAAGATCTTCAAAATATGGAAGTGCCTTTTTGTAATCTTCTGCAGCCATATAATAATAGGCGGCAAAATAAAGATTATCGTAATTGGCTTTGTCCATTTCATAAACCGAATACAACAAATCAGCAGCGTTCATATAATTCTTGTTTTCGCCTTCGGTCTGTGCTAAATTGAGTAGGCTATTCTTTACATTTTGAACAGCCGTTAGAGTTTCTTGTGAATATTTAGATTTACCTGCAGCTTTTTCAATAGAAAGTACCTCTTGATATGCTTTTGCGGCTCCAGATAAGTTTTTTGCTACTTCCATTTTTTTTGTCGCCATATCTAAATGGGCATTTCCTTTTACAAAATAGTATTGCGCTTTTTCACCATCGGTTGCACTAGTAATAAGTGTTTCTGCTTGGTTCAATACAGAAATGGCTTCCGCTGAATTACCGTTTTTCATCGCTTTTTCAGCAGCTTTTATTTGATCTTTTTGAGCAAAATTGCTTACTGATATCAATAATGCTGATGCGAGTAGTACATATTTACTTTTCATCTAAATTGAATTTTAATTGATTTTTCATTTTATTAAAAAATGCATTTCAATCGAATTTTAATTCAATTGAAATGCACTATTTTATTTATTCATCGTCTGCTTCATCTTCTGATTCGTCTGAGTCATCCTCTTCGATTACTTCATCCTCATCGTCATCGTCATCTTCTGCAGTACCGTCGTCTTCAAGAATTTCAAGTACAGGTTTTACTCTTTCAATAGCTTCTGTTTCGATGATATTTCCATCTTCATCAACTACTACTTCTACTACATCATCTTTCATAACCTTTGTTACTGCTGCAATAGAATCGTTTCCTTTAATATTGATTAGTTTCACTCCTTGAGTGGCTCTTCCCATGACACGAAGATCTTCAACAGCCATTCTTATGGTTAATCCAGATTTATTGATAATCATTAAATCATCAGCATCAGTAACACTATTGATGGAAATAAGTTTACCTGTTTTTTCGGTGATGTTCAAAGTTTTCACTCCTTTTCCACCACGATTGGTAATTCTATATTCATCTATACTAGAGCGTTTTCCATATCCATTTTCGGCAACAACAAGAATTTCACTTTCCATATCGTTTACGGAAACCATTCCGATGACTTCATCGCATTCGTCTTTTAAAGTAATTCCACGAACACCAGAAGCGGTTCTGCCCATTGGACGAGTTTTGCTTTCTTCAAATCGAACCATTTTACCAGAGCGAACTGCAATCATAATCTGACTGTTGCCATTGGTTAATTCAGCAGCTAACAATTCATCGCCCTCTTTAATTGTTATCGCAGCGACTCCATTGACTCTTGGTTTAGAATATTTCTCTAAGGATGTTTTCTTAACCTGTCCTTTTTTAGTCACCATAATCAAATTATGACTATTGGTATATTCTTTATCTTTTAAATCTTGAGTACAGATAAATGCTTTTACTTTATCGTCACTTTCAATATTGATCAAATTCTGTAAGGCTCTACCTTTTGCAGTTTTGCTACCTTCTGGAATTTCATACACCCGCATCCAGAAGCATTTTCCTTTTTGAGTAAAGAACATCATATATTGGTGGTTGGTCGCCACATACATATGTTCTAAGAAATCCTGATCTCTAGTTCCGGCGCTTTTTTGTCCTACTCCTCCTCTATTTTGAGTTTTATATTCGGTTAAGTTGGTACGTTTAATATAACCTGCATGTGAAATGGTTATGACAACATTTTCATCTGCAATTAAATCTTCAATACTTACATCACCACCAGAGTATTCAATTTGAGAACGACGTGCATCTCCGTATTTTTCACGGATTTCAATTAATTCTTCTTTAATTAATTCCGTTCTTAAGTTTACATCGGCAAGCAACGCTTTTAAATGTTCTATTAACTTCATTAACTCTTCGTATTCCGCTCTTAATTTGTCTTGTTCTAAGCCTGTAAGTTGACGCAAACGCATTTCAACAATAGCACGGGCTTGAATATCGGATAATTGGAATCTTTCAATTAATTTTTCCTTCGCTTGATCTGTATTTGCTGAAGATCTAATTAATGCGATTACTTCATCTATATTGTCTGAAGCTATAATTAATCCTTCTAGAATATGCGCTCTTTCTTCTGCTTTTCGCAATTCAAATTGAGTTCTACGAACCACAACATCATGACGGTGCTCAATAAAATAATGAATCATTTCTTTCAGATTCAACATTTGAGGACGACCTTTTACTAAAGCAATGTTGTTTACGCTAAAGGATGATTGCAATTGTGTAAACTTATAAAGTGTATTTAAAACTACATTGGGAGTAGCATCTCGTTTCAGAATATATACGATACGCATCCCATTTCTATCCGATTCATCACGAATATTGGCAATTCCATCTATTTTTTTATCATTAACAAGGTCGGCTGTTTTCTTGATCATCTCAGCCTTATTGACTTGATAAGGTATTTCAGTAACAATGATTGATTCTCTTCCGTCAACTTCTTCGAAATTAACTTTAGCTCTCATTACAATTCTTCCTCTACCCGTTTTAAAAGCTTCGCGAACACCTTCGTACCCATAAATAATCCCACCCGTTGGAAAATCAGGTGCTTTAATATGCGTCATCAATTCATCAATCTCAATGTCGGTATTCTCTAGATAAGCTAAAGTTCCATTGATAACTTCCGTTAAATTGTGAGGAGGCATATTGGTTGCCATACCTACAGCAATACCTGTTGCTCCATTTATTAATAAAGTAGGAACTCTTGTAGGCATTACTTTTGGCTCATATAAAGTATCGTCAAAATTCAATTGAAAGTCAACGGTTTCTTTTTCAATATCAGCCATAATTTCCTCAGAAATTTTCTTCATTCTAGCTTCGGTGTAACGCATTGCTGCGGGACTATCACCATCTACAGAACCAAAATTCCCTTGTCCGTCTACTAATAAATAACGCAAACTCCATTCTTGTGCCATACGAACCATAGCATCATAAACAGAGGTGTCACCATGTGGGTGATACTTTCCTAAAACTTCTCCGACAATTCTTGCGGATTTTTTGTGAGCTTTATTTGAAAAAACTCCTAAATCATACATTCCATAAAGTACTCTACGATGTACAGGTTTCAAGCCGTCTCTAACATCTGGAAGTGCTCTTGATACAATTACCGACATCGAATAATCGATGTAGGCTGATTTCATTTCATCTTCAATGTTAATAGGAATTAACTTTTCTCCGTCAGACATATTCTAGTTATTTTAAAAATTATATTGTGTAAAAAAATCTTGCTAATATAACCTTTCTCGACAATTTTACACTTAAAAACAACTTGAAATTTACTTGATTTATTAACAAAATCCCCTCTATTTTCGGTTGATAAGTTAATTCGAAGTGTCTATTTTTTTTTATTTTTTTTTTGTCTATTAGCTGACAGTTGATTTTGTCAGGAATGGTTTTTGTTTTAAAGCCCATAATCACTAAATTTACTAAACCAAATCTATAGTTATGGATGATAATTTTTCACCAAGAGTCAAAGATGTAATTACCTACAGTAAAGAAGAAGCCTTGCGTTTAGGTCATGATTTTATAGGTACTGAGCATCTTATGCTTGGGATTTTAAGAGACGGAAATGGTAAAGCAATTACTATTTTAAATAATTTATCAATCGATTTAGATCATTTGCGTCGTAAAGTTGAAATCTTAAGCCCTGCAAATCCTAACGTAATTGTTAGTAACGAAAAGAAAAACTTGCATTTAACCAGACAAGCAGAACGCGCTTTGAAAACTACTTTTTTAGAAGCAAAGGTTTTTCAAAGTACTTCAATAAGTACAGCTCATTTGTTATTATGCATTTTAAGAAACGAAAATGACCCAACAACCAAGTTATTGAATAAACTAAAAATAGATTATGATATAGCTAAAGAACAATATCTTAATATGACACCAAACGAAGATAATTATCTAGAAAATTTACCGAAAAACGAATCCTTCAATGAAGATTCAGGACAAGATGACAGTCTTAAAGAAGGTAGTTTTAATAATCCTGCCAATAAATCCAACAAAAAATCTAAAACCCCGGTATTAGATAATTTTGGTAGAGATTTAACGGAAATGGCGGAAGAAGGAAAACTTGATCCTGTTGTAGGTCGCGAAAAAGAAATTGAAAGAGTTTCTCAAATCTTAAGTAGAAGAAAAAAGAATAATCCTTTGCTTATTGGTGAGCCAGGAGTTGGTAAGTCAGCTATCGCAGAAGGATTAGCCTTGCGTATCACACAGAAAAAAGTTTCTCGAATCCTTTTCAACAAACGTGTAGTTACCTTAGATTTAGCAAGTCTAGTAGCTGGAACGAAATACAGAGGTCAATTTGAAGAGCGCATGAAAGCGGTCATGAATGAATTGGAGAAAAATGATGATATTATTCTTTTTATTGATGAAATTCATACCATCGTTGGTGCAGGTGGAGCTACAGGTTCTTTAGACGCATCGAATATGTTTAAACCAGCTTTGGCTCGTGGTGAAATTCAATGTATTGGAGCAACAACTCTTGATGAATACCGTCAATATATAGAAAAAGATGGTGCACTAGAAAGACGTTTTCAAAAGATTATTGTCGAGCCAACTTCCGTGGAAGAAACGATAACCATTTTGAATAATATCAAAAACAAATACGAAGATCATCATAATGTAAATTACACCCAAGAAGCAATTGAAGCTTGTGTGAAATTAACGAATCGATACATGTCTGAACGTTTTCTTCCAGACAAAGCTATTGATGCTTTAGACGAAGCTGGTTCTAGAGTGCATATTACCAATATTGAAGTTCCTAAGCAAATCTTAGAATTAGAAAGACAATTGGAAGAAGTGCGTGAATCTAAAAATTCCGTTGTTAAAAAACAAAAATACGAGGAAGCTGCGAAACTTCGTGATGATGAAAAACGCATTGAAAAAGATTTAGCAATTGCTCAAGAACAATGGGAAGAAGATTCTAAAAGTAATCGTATTATTGTCACAGAAGATAACGTAGCAGATGTCGTGTCTATGATGACCGGAATTCCTGTAAATCGTATTGCTCAAACAGAAAGCAATAAATTAGCCAAGCTTCCTGAACTTATTGAAAACAAGGTGATTGGTCAAAAAGAAGCTGTATTAAAAATAGCGCGTTCTATTCAAAGAAATCGTGCAGGTTTGAAAGACCCAAACAAACCAATTGGTTCTTTTATATTTCTTGGTCAAACTGGAGTTGGAAAAACACAATTAGCGAAAGTTTTAGCCAAAGAATTATTCGATTCCGAAGATGCTTTAATACGTATCGACATGAGTGAATATATGGAAAAATTCTCTATTTCACGCTTGGTTGGAGCGCCTCCTGGTTATGTAGGTTATGAAGAAGGTGGACAATTAACCGAAAAAGTAAGAAGAAAACCATACTGTGTTGTGCTCTTAGATGAAATTGAAAAAGCACATCCAGATGTATTCAATATGCTTTTGCAAGTTTTGGACGACGGATATTTAACAGATAGTTTGGGAAGAAAAATCGATTTCAAAAACACTATTGTGATCATGACTTCGAATGTAGGTGCGAGACAATTAAAAGATTTTGGACAAGGTGTTGGATTCGGAACTGCTGCTAAAGTGGCTCAAGCAGATGACAATTCTAAAAGTATTATCGAAAATGCTTTAAAGAAAACCTTTGCTCCTGAATTTTTAAATAGAATTGATGATGTCATTGTTTTCAATGCACTAGAAAAAGAACATATCGATTTAATTATTGAAATTGAATTGAATAAATTATATGCAAGAGTTGCTGAGTTAGGCTATCAATTAAAACTATCGGATAAAGCAAAATCATTCATTGCAGAAAAAGGATTCGACCGCCAATTTGGAGCTAGACCTCTAAAAAGAGCCATTCAAAAATATGTTGAAGATGCTTTAGCAGAAGAGATTATCACTTCTAAAATTGTAACTGGAGATGAAATTTTTATGGATATCGAGGAAGGTGCTCAGGAACTTACTGTAAAAGTTCAAAAAGCTGAAAAACCGACGAAATAAGTTCATTTCTTAAATCTAAACCACGAATTCACGAATACATTTTATTCGAGTTTTCGTGGTTTTTTTTTGAAGCATTACTTCGTCTGTTCGCTCTTTAGGAGCTAGGGTCCCGCTATCCGTTGCAATCTTTTGTTCTGAACAACAGAACAAAAGGATTTACACTTCTATCGGGGCTAGGGCATTCAGTAACCAATAAGCCGCGTGAGGGATTGACGCTCTGTTTGAGCTCTTTTTACGTCAGACCCGAGACTTCGGGATGGCGAAAAAAAGCGAGTGCGGAAAGCCCGACCCTTGTGGGCACGCCCAAAACCTTTAGCCAACAATCGTTAACCAACAACCAAAAAATCTATTATATTTGCACAAAATAACTAGTTTCACAAATCGATGAAAAGCACCGAAGATATCCTTGAAATCAACAAACGTCAGAAAGAGTTTTACAACTCTGAAGATACTGCTAAAACTAATTTTGCTTCTACTTTATGGTTTAAATTTAGAAATGGAATCTTAAACGATTTTAGAAATAAATTCGACATCAAAGACCGTGTTTATAATGAACATAAAATTTGGCTTGGGGATATGTCAAATAAAAAAATTCTTGATTTAGGTTGTTTGCGTGGCAATGCCCTGTCAATTTATATGGCACAAAATGCTAAAGAATATATAGGTATTGATTTGAGCGATGTTGCCATTGCAAGTCTACAAAAAAACATTGAAAAAAATGATTGTAAAAATGCCCAAGCTATTGCTGTAGATTTTTTATCTCCAGAGTTTCATCAAACTAATTTCGATATCATTTATGCCTATGGTGTTTTACATCATTTTGAAAACTTCGATTTGTTGGTTTCGAAATTAAAAGAAAAACTGAATGATAATGGTGTTGTTATTTCCTACGATCCACTAGAGACAAGCTTGCCCGTAAAAATATTAAGAACAGCTTATAGACCTTTCCAAAGTGATAAAGATTGGGAATGGCCTTTTACAAAAACTGTATTAAATAAAATAAATACCAATTTCAAGATTGAAGAAATGCGAGGCGTTTTAGGTAAAAGTAAATATGGTATTTTGATTAATTTACTGCCTTTAAACAACGCATACAAATCTAGAGTTATAGCAAAAATGGTTGATAAAGATTGGAATTGTACCAATCTTAAAGACATGTATTCGTGTATGCATAATACCATGTTGCTTCGGAAAATATAATTTCAAAAAACATGTATTCTTATCTAGATGTAATTATTCGATCCGTAATTGTCTACCTATTTATGGTGATTGCTTTACGAATTTTTGGTAAGAAAGAATTGTCCCAACTTAACACTGCCGACATCATACTAATTTTACTAATTAGTAATTCTGTTCAAAATGCAATGGTTGGAAATAATACGTCACTTTGGGGCGGAATCACTGCGGCAGTGGCTCTTTTTATAATGAATTGGGTCTTTAAAAAAACAATAAAAAATTCAAAATTTTTCAAAAATTTACTTCAAGATCAGCCACAAATTCTAGTGCATGACGGTAAAATTGAATTCAAAACTTTAGCGCGATTAGATATATCCTCAGAAGAATTACAAGAAGCTATGCGAGAACATGGTGTTGAATTCTATAAAGATATCAAATTAGCTATGTTCGAAATAGATGGAAACATTAGTATAATTTCAGGAAATGAAATACTAAAACAAACACATCATAAGCGAAAAATTCATAAGACTTTAGGCAATTTAGGAAACTAAAACCTATTCGAGAACACTGTCATCCAGCATAAAACTGTTTAGAAAAGCAATAGATTTTTGGATGTCATAATGCAATATTCGATCTTCTTTAACTAACGGAACTTCTTCTCGATACGATTTCAAAAACATTTCTATAAACTCACTTGATTGCAAAGGTCTTCTAAACTCGATGGCTTGAGAAGCATTCATCATTTCAATCGCTAAAATTCGCTCTAGATTTTCCATCACACGCAAACATTTCGTTGCCGCGTTGGCCCCCATACTTACATGATCTTCTTGCCCATTTGAGGAAACGATACTATCTACACTTGCCGGTGTAGCCAACTGTTTGTTTTGACTGGCAATACTTGCTGCTGTATATTGTGGAATCATAAACCCTGAGTTCAACCCTGGATTATCAATCAAGAATGCGGGTAAACCTCTTGTACCAGATATCAATTGATAGGTGCGTCGTTCCGAAATACTTCCCAATTCAGACAATGCTATCGCAAGAAAATCCAAAGCTAATGCTAAAGGTTGTCCATGAAAATTACCTCCTGATATGATTTGATCACTTTCTCTAAAAATATTAGGATTATCAGTCACAGAATTAATTTCGGTTTTGAAAACTCTTTTAGCATAATCAATCGCATCTTTTGAAGCTCCATGCACTTGCGGAATACAACGGAAAGAATATGGATCTTGTACATGTTCTTTTTGTTGCTCTATAATCTGACTTCCCTCTAAAAAATCAACAACTCTTTTCGCAGTAACTATTTGTCCTTTGTGTGGGCGTATGTAATGAATAAGTTCATTAAAAGGCTCTTTTCTTCCATCAAATCCTTCTAAGGAAATGGCTCCAATTAAATCAGCTAACCAGGAGAATTTGGAAGATTTTATCAAAATATAAACTCCATAAGCACTCATAAATTGAGTTCCGTTTAACAGTGCTAATCCTTCTTTAGATTGAAGTACAATTGGCTCCCATCCGAATTCATGCAATATATCTTTTGCTTGTTTCTTTTGTGATTGATGCCAAACTTCTCCTTCTCCCAATAAGGGTAAAGAAAGATGCGCTAATGGAGCTAAATCGCCTGAGGCGCCTAGTGAACCTTGAGTATAAATTACTGGAGAAATATCTTGGTTATAAAAATCAATTAAACGTTCAACAGTTAGCAGTTGAACTCCTGAATAGCCGTAACTTAAAGATTGAATTTTTAAAAGCAAAAGTATCTTTACAATCTCTTGAGGCACTTCTTCTCCCGTACCACAAGCATGCGATTTTACTAAATTCTCTTGAAGCTGAGAAAGATTTTCATTGGATATTTTTACATTACATAATGAACCAAAACCAGTATTAATACCATAAATCGGAGCATCATTCAATTGCATTTTTTGATCTAAATAAACCCTACATTTTTCAATATTTATTTTGGCTTCTTCAGAAAGTGAAAGAATCAAATTGTTGCTGATAATGTGTTGTATTTTTTCTATTGAAAGTACATCGGAACTGATGTAATGTGTATTCTCCATTTGGCTATTTAATTGATTTTCCAAAATTCAATAAACCTTAGTTAAAAAGCAAGGTTTGTTGATAATATTCTTTCAATATTTGTTGAATTATTATTTTTGAGTTGCATTCTTCTTTATATTACTATCAAACTCTATTGGAAACTATTCAAATTGAAAAATTCGTAAAAATGATTTTCTTTTTTTTATCCTAAACTAAATTGCATTACTTTTGAAAAATTCAATTCTAAACTAATGCACTACTCTACTTTTGATATTGTGACCAAAACTGTTGTTACTTCAACAACTACAACCCCTTTGGGGTAAATTTCACATATCTACTTTCACTATTTTCTCATGAGAAAAAGTACAACTTGTTATCCATTACCTTTTATCTAAATATAATTTAAAATGAACGTATTAAAATTCGGAGGAACTTCGGTAGCTAATGCTCAGAATATCAATCTTGTATTGGATATCGTAAACGAAGCTTCTATAAAAGATCCATTAGTTGTTATCGTATCTGCTTTTAGTGGTGTTACAGATCTATTAGTTTTGGCCGCATCAAAAGCTTCTGCAAAAGATAAAACCTACAAAGAAATCGTAAGTCAGATTGAACAAAAACATAAAGAAGCTATTGAACAACTCATTCCATTGTCAGATCAAAGTGAGTTAATCGACACAATCAATAGCAATATCAATCACCTCAAAACCTTATTAGATGGTTGCTATTTGTTAGGAGAACTCTCCAACAGAACTTCGGATACGATATTGAGTTTTGGGGAGTTATTGTCCTCTCAAATTATTGCCAAAGCATTACAACAAAAAATTAGTAGTGCTAGTTATAAAGACAGTCGCGAATTCATCAAAACAAATAGTCATTTTGGAAAAGCGGTTGTCAATTTTGAAATCACAAATAAATTAATTGCCGACTATTTTGGTTCAAGTACTGCAAAAGCTACTGTAATTCCAGGTTTTATAGCTTCATCAGAAGATGGAAACACCACAACCTTAGGTCGAGGTGGATCGGATTATACAGCAGCAATTGTTGCAAGTGCTTTAAATTCATCACAACTCGAAATTTGGACAGACGTCAATGGGATGTTTACTGCCAATCCAAAAATTGTAAAACAAGCCCAACCGATTGATGTGATTTCCTATCAAGAAGCAATGGAATTGTCTCATTTTGGCGCTAAAGTTTTATATCCGCCAACAATTCA